>CAZLYG010000643.1:0-2732 GCA_964563075.1 uncultured Steroidobacteraceae bacterium
TCACCGAGGATCTGCCGCAGCCGGCTGACGTGCACGTCGATGCTGCGATCGAACGGATCCGCTTCCCGCCCTCGCAGCAGCTCGGTGAGCTGTGCACGCGTCAGCACGCGGTTGGAAGATCCGAGGAGCACGGCAAGGAGCCGGTACTCAGCCCCGCTGAGGGCGACTTCCTTACCAGCCGAATCAACCAATGTACGGCTGGTCGTATCGAGCCGCCAGCCGCTGAAGAGGAAGCAGCGCACGGTCTCCGGGCTCGGATCGCGCGGCGCGTGCGCGGCACGCCGCAGAACGGCACGGATGCGACCGAGAAGCTCGCGAGGGTTGAAGGGCTTCGGAACATAGTCGTCCGCACCCAACTCCAGTCCAACAATGCGATCGACATCCTCGCCGCGGGCTGTGAGCATGATCACGGGCATTTGCGAGCGGCTGCGAATTTCGCGGCACAGCGACAGGCCGTCCTCGCCGGGCAACATGAGATCGAGCACCACGAGATCGACGTGCGACCGCTCCATGATGCGGCGCATTTCCTTCCCATCTCCGACCGCGGTGGTGCGGAAGTCGTGTTTGTCGAGGTACTGCGAGAGGAGCGTACGGATTTCCCGATCGTCGTCGACGATCAGCAAGTGGGGGTGGTCGTTCATGGAGCCTCGCGGCGACGGACGGGATGCCAGGGTCAAAGTGTCGTTCATACGGACTCCTCGATGAGCGAATGGTGCCCTGTCTGCCCCGGTCGCCGTCAAGAATCGTTGTAAGGAAGTGTACCCCCGCCGCCATGCTTTGTGAGGCGCAACGGGCCCGCGGGGGACTGCGACGCTGGGGGCTTCCAGGGCGCGGATTTCAGGGCACATGAGCTGAACGCAGATCACGCCGTCGCGTTTACCGCAGTGCCCGTTGTGACGTCGCCCTGCGTGGTGTACGTGAACAGGTGAACTCGCATACGCTATTGCCGTCGAAGGCAACGCGTCCTTTATTGAGGGAATGCCGCAATGTCGGCCAGCGTCAGCAAAATTGATATCTGTCGGCGAGCCTCCTCCTCGGCGTCCTGGCACCTGAGCGGAAAGTTGTTTCGCGTGCTCGCCGCAACGGCGACGGCCGTCGCAGCGTCAACGTGGCTCGCGGGCTGCGCCACCGAGGGGCTCGAACCGGCACCGCCCCAGGGCGTTGACCTCACCGGCGACTGGCAGCTCGATCCCAATCTCAGCGACGACCCGACGAAGCCGCCACTGAATGACTCACCGAGCGAGATGCGCCACCGCAGTGGGCGCGGCCGCGGAAGCGTCGGATTGCCTCCGTTCGGTAACCCGGCCGGCGCGGGTGGTCCCACGGGCGGCACAGAGCCCGATGGCACGGAGAACTTCACTAGCAATACCAGCGTGCAGAGCCCTTACGTACGAACGTTGTGGCAGAACCCGACTGGCACGGCCACCAATGGCGACGGCAGTCATACCCGAGGCGGCCGCTACGGGCGCTTGCTGGATGTACCTGTTCGCATGACCATCGAACAGAAGGGCAATCGACTCACGATCCAGAGCAGGTCATCCAGCGGTGACGTGCACACCGATGAGCTCGTCTCGGGCCACAGTACGGACATACCCGTTGGTCAGAGCACGGCCGACCGTGATGTCGGCTGGCGGGGAAACATCCTCGTCGTCGATACGAAGGTCAAAAGCGGCCCAACGAGGGAAGACGACTACGCTCTGGACGACGAAGGCCACCTCATCGTGTCAACGTTTGTGAGCGGAAGCCACGTCCCGAAGTCGCAGTTCAAACGGGTGTACGACCGCGTGAGCGGCGCGCCGCAAGGCGTTCACCCGTAAACGCGCGCGCCACGCCGCCGATGCAGCAGCCGCCGCCGCGCCCTCGAACTCTCCGCTGCCGCGCAGTCAAGTCCGCGGCGGCCCCGAGTGGAACCGAAGCTCGTCGTCCGGCGCCGTCACCAACTCCGCTTCGCGCGCAGCGAGCCACGCCAGTCGCGGCCGCCACTCCTCCGGCGCCAGTGAGCGCGCGAACTCGACATACAACTCGAAGTGCCGCGCCTCCGAGTGACTGAGCTGCTCGTACAGCGTCCCCAACGGAGCATGAAGGCGCGGAGCCAGCAGCCGGAACCGCTCGCACGAGCGAGCCTCGATCAGCGCCCCGGACAACAGCAAGTCGAGCTTGCGTCCTGCCTCCGAGGTCCGCACATGCGCACGCAGCCCAGCCCCGTAGCGCCCCGGCCTCTGCCGCTGGAACGGCACGTCAAGCGCTGTCATCACCCTCTGCACCTGCTCGAAGTGCCGCAGCTCCTCGCGAGCCAGCCGGGAGAGTGCAACAGCAAGGCGCACATCTTCCGGATACGCGAAGATCAGCGCGAGCGCCGTCGAAGCCGCCTTTTTCTCGCAGTTGGCGTGGTCGACCAACACCTCCGGCCAACGGCGGACAGCCGCCTCCACCCACGCTTCGGGGGTGGCCACGGCGAGGACGGTTTGCATTTCACTCATCGTCTTTCAAGAACACTGACAGTGAGAAGCGCATCCTCGAGTGCCACGGCCGCTTCGCCCGCGGTTGCGAACCGATCCTCCGGACGCTTCGCCAGCAGCCGCTCCATCAGCGGCTGCAGCGGGCTCAGGTTCTCCGGCAGCTGTGGCACCGGCTCCTTGCGATGCTTGTAGATGATGGCCATCGGGTTCTCGGCCTTGTAAGGCTTCTGCCGCGTCAGCAGCTCGAACAGGATCACCCCGAGACTGTAGAGG
>CAZLYG010000644.1:0-2689 GCA_964563075.1 uncultured Steroidobacteraceae bacterium
GATGAGATCAATGCCGAGTTCGACACCGCGGACGTGGCGCTCATCATCGGCGCCAACGACGTCGTCAATCCGGTGGCACGCAACGACAAATCCAGTCCGATCTACGGTATGCCGATCCTGAACGCAGACAAGGCGAAGAACGTGATCGTGATCAAGCGTGGCCAGGGCGCTGGCTTCTCGGGAATCGAGAACGCCCTGTTCTACCTCGACAACACGCGCATGTTGTACGGGGATGCTCAGAAGGCGGCCGCGGAGCTCATCCAGTCGATCAAGGCCGTGGGCTGAACTCGGCGAGCGGGAATGCATTTCGCCGTGACCCGCGTTCTCGCTGCCGCTGCATCTGCCGCGGTGTTGGCCGCTGTCGGGGTGCATGCGGCCGCTCCGGCGGACGCGCCAGCCCCGGGCGAGCAGGCGCCCCGGCCAATGACTTCGGCGGAGGTACTCGCCGCCTCGACTCCGTCGGACTGGCGGCCCCTGGACCCGCAGAACACACTCTATATGGAGCTTGCTTCCGGACGGGTCATCATCGAGCTCGCGCCTGACTTCGCGCCGCATCACGTCGCCAACATCGAGGCGCTTGCGCGCGAGCAGTACTACGACGGACTCGCGATTGAGCGTGCCCAGGACAACTACGTCGTTCAGCTCGGTGACCCTGAAGGGAAGCGCCCCATCCGCAACGCCCGTCGCACACTCTCTGCAGAATTCGAACGGCCCTCCCGAGGATTGCCGTTCACTTCGCTCCCGGATCCTGACACGTATGCGCCGCAGACTGGCTTCGTCAGCGGCTTTCCAGCGGCAGAGGACCCGAGGTTCAGCCGCGCGTGGCTCGTCCACTGCTACGGGATGGTGGGTGTAGGGCGCGACAATGATGTCGACAGCGGTGGTGGAACCGAGTTGTACGTCGTCATCGGGCAGGCACCGCGGCATCTCGACCGCAACGTCACGTTGGTGGGACGCGTAGTACAGGGGATGGAGTTGCTCTCCTCTCTCCCCCGCGGTAACGGCGAGCTGGGCTTCTACGACAAGTCGCAGCAGCGGGTACCCATCAAGTCGATTCGGGTCGCCGCCGATGTTCCAGAGGCGCAGCGCACGCCGCTCGAGCAGATGAGGACAGACACCGCCACATGGGCAGCCTGGGTGGAGTCGCGCCGCAATCGGCACGAAGAGTGGTTCAAGGTGCCGGCGGGGCGCGTGGACGTCTGCAACGTTCCGGTTGTCGTGCGTCGCCCCGGCGGGAAGTAACCGGGGTCCGAGTGCCCTGCGGCCCGGAGGACTCGGGGCGATCATGGTCGCGCCGGGGGCGGTCATCGTCGCGTGCGACTATCGGCGCCGCGTGCGAGGACTATCGGCGCCGCGTGCGAGGATTATCGGCGCCGCGGTCGACGCTCAACAGCCGGCGGGCGACGTTCCATTGGCGGGCGCGCCCGCGGTGGCTGCCTCTGCTGAAACTGCCTCTGCTGAAACTGCCCCTGTCGATTCATGCGCCGCTCGCGCATGTTCTGCAGCATCTGCTGCCGCTGAGCGGGTGTCGCCCCGTTCCACCGTTGCCGCAAGATCTGCCGCTGCTGCTGCGGCAGAGAGCGGAACTTACGGTAGTTATCACGCACGGCAGCCTGCTGCTCCGGAGGCAAGGAGCGGAACTTCTGCCAGCGCTGGCGCACCATCTCCTTCTGCTGCGGCGGCAGAGCGCGAAATTTTTGGAAGCGCTGCGTCGCCAGGTCCTTCTGCTGGGGCGACATCGAGAGCCAGCGCTGGCTGCCACGTGCGAGCGCTTGCTGCCGCTCCGGCGGCAGCGTGCTCCAGTTGTTCCCGAACTTCTGCAACAGCTGTTGCTGGCGGGGATTCAGGCTGGACCAGGACACGCCGGCAGAAGCATTGCCGGCCGTCCCGCCGATGCCTGCGGCATTGGGCGCGGCAGCCGGGGGCGCGGCTCCGGGCTGGCCCACGAGGGGCTGGCCCGGCGAAGGCTGCGCAAAGGCAGGCATTGCCGCGGCGAGCAGCAGCGCCAGACCCAGCGCGCAAGCCTTACTGATCATCCGACTTCACCTTAGGCGCCCCCGCCTTCGAGTCCGGCCCCTGCGCACCGGGCGCGGGTCCCTTCGTTCCGGGTTGTCCCGGGGCACGGGCTGTCTTTGCGGCCTTATCGATGTCTGTCTGCGACAGATAATCGATCCAGCTCTGATCGTCGGCCGGTGCGTTCGCGTCTGCCGTGGAGTCCACCGTGCCCAGGAACTCCAGAAACTCCTCATCCGGATCGGCCGGTTTCGCCGGCGGATCCGCGACGCTCGAACCCGGCCCCAGCGCCACGGCGGCCAGCGCCAGTGCGCTCAGCAGGGTGTACGGCCGGGTCAAGTGCTCGACTCGGCGCCTGCATCGGCCTGCGCCGCTGCCCATTCGTAGAACGCACCATCGGAATCCTGCAGCATGTCCAGCCCGTCGCTATCGGCGATCAGATCGAGATCCTCGGCCTGAACCTGCCCGCCATCGTTCACCGGCAGCACCGCCGGGACCTGAGGTCCATGTTGCCACAGCACCATCGCCACTAGCGCAGCCGCCGCCACCGCACCGGCGGCCGGCATGAGGAACAGGCGCGGACGCCGGCTCGGTCGCGCAACTTCCGCGATCGCTGCTTGCCGCGCCTGATTCAAACGCGAGCGGACGCGGCTGTCGATCCGCGTCAGGCCTTCTG
>CAZLYG010000645.1:0-2677 GCA_964563075.1 uncultured Steroidobacteraceae bacterium
CGGGCTGCGCTCGAAGCGGGTTTCACGCGTTTCCGCCCCGTGCTCATGACCGCGCTGGCCATGATCATCGGCATGATGCCGATGGCGCTCGGACTCGGGGAAGGCGGCGAGCAGAACGCCCCGCTCGGGCGGGCGGTGATCGGCGGACTGGTGTTTGCCACCGTGGCGACACTCGTGTTCGTCCCGACCGTGTTTGCCGCAATCCACAGCCTGCGCACCCGCACGACGCATGCGGCCGCGTCCTGACATCAATTCACTTGGCACCGAACGTCACACTGGAACGACCATGGATCAATCAGTAAACGACTCGCCCTCAGGCCGGACGGCTTTGCAGTCCGGGGAGTCGACCGTTCGCAAACTGGTGCGCGCTTCGTTCGCGCTGCTGCTGGTGGCCCTGGTGGTGCTGGCGTGGAATCTCGTTTCCGCCCACCGGGCAGCCGCACGCCTCGAGCAGGATACCGAGGCCCAGGCGGTGCTCACCGTGGCGACCACGGAGCCGCAGCCGCTCTCGGATGCGACCGACCTCGTGCTGCCGGGTAACGTGCAAGCCAATTACGACGCGCCCATCTACGCCCGTACCAGCGGGTACCTGAAGCGCTGGCTGGTGGACATCGGTGCACAGGTCAAGGCAGGCCAGGTGCTCGGTGAAATCGAATCGCCCGAGGTGGATCAACAGCTGCGTCAGGCGGAAGCGGACGTCGCCACCGCCGAGGCCAATGAGAAGATCGCGAGTGTCACTGCCGAGCGCTGGCGCAATCTGCGGGCCACGGACTCCGTGTCCAAGCAGGAAGCGGATGAGAAGATCAGCATCGCTGCCTCGACCGAAGCGCAGGTACACGCCGCGCAGGCCAATGTGCAGCGCCTCAAGGAGTTGTCCGGATTCGAGAAGGTGGTCGCGCCGTTCGATGGCGTGGTGACCGCGCGCAACACCGATGTCGGGCAGCTCATCAATGCCGGCAGCGGCTCCGGGCCGGAGCTGTTTCGTATTGCCGATACCAAGCGCTTGCGTCTGTACGTGCGTGTGCCGCAGACCTATGCGGCGCAGATGCGCCCCGGCGTGACTGCGACACTGTCCTTCCCCGATCGGCCCGGCAAGCAGTACGTGGCCACTCTGGAGCGGACCTCCAACGCCCTCGACGCCGCCTCGCGCACCCTGTTGGCGGAAATGATCGTGGACAACAAGAGCAATGAGCTCCTGCCCGGCGCGTATGTCGACGTGCACTTCAACCTCCCGCCCGACATGCAGTCGAAGACCTTCAAGCTCCCGGCCAACGTCCTGCTGTTCCGCGGCGACGGAATGCACGTGGCCACGGTGGATGCGCAGGATCACATCGTCATGAAACCGGTGACGATCGGCCGAGACTACGGGTCGGACATCGAGATTATCGAGGGTCTGAGCGCCGGTGACCGCGTGGTGTTGAGTCCACCGGACTCCCTGACCGATGGCGTCGTCGTGCAGGTGGCCAAGCCGAAGACGCAGCAGGTTGCGAGGTCATGAGACGAGGTCTGCTCCTGCCCATTGCTGCAGCAGTCCTGAGCGGCTGCTCCCTGGCGCCGCGCTACGAGCCCCCCAGGACGGCTGACGTGACTGCGTTCAAGGAGGCGGCCGGCGACTGGATGCCGGCGCAGCCCGCTGACGTGGGCACTCGCGGTACGTGGTGGGAGGCGTTCGGTGACGCGAAGCTCAACGACCTGGAGAAGCAGCTCAACGCAGGCAACACCGATCTGCAGGCGGCCGTCGCGCGTTTCGAACAGGCCCGCGCGTTGGCGCGCGAGGCCCGCTCGAACGTCTTCCCGACTCTGAGCGCCGATGCGTCCGCGAAGCGCGGCAAGTCCTCTGCGAATGCGCCTTTGCCGGCCGCACTCGGGGGCACTCCTGTGACAGAGAACGATTTCGTCACCGGACTGGATCTGGAGTGGGAGGTCGATCTGTTCGGGCGACTGCGCAACGCCGCCGCAGCTGCCAAAGCCGAGGCGCAATCCAGCGCCGCAGATCTCGCGGCCGTGCAGCTGTCCCTGCAAGCGGAGCTGGCGAGCGATTACTTCTCGCTGCGCGGATCCGATGCCACCGTGCAGCTGCTGGAGGACACCCTCAAGACTTACGATCACGCCTGGGAGCTCACCCGCAACCGCTATCAGGAGGGCGTTGCTGCTGCCGCTGATGTCGACCAGGCCGACACCCAGCGACAGAACGCGCGCGCGCAGCTGGCGGCCGTGCGCCTCGAGCGCGCTCAGTTGGAACACGCGATTGCCGTACTGCTCGGGCAGGTCCCCTCGCTGTTTACTCTTGAGCCCGGCTCTCTCAGCGGCGCGCCTCCGGCGGTGGATGTGGGCCTGCCTTCGACTCTGCTGGAGCGCAGGCCGGACGTAGCCCGCGCCGAGCGGGCGATGGCCGCGGCCAATGCGCGTGTCGGTGTCGCCCGCGCGGCGTGGTTTCCCGTATTCACCCTCAGCGGGGCTCTCGGCTACGAGAGCATTGCCTCCTCGAGCTGGCTGCGGGCGCCGAGCCGATTCTGGTCGGTCGGCCCCACGGGGGAGGTCCCTCTGTTGGATGTTGGCGGGCGCTCAGCCATTACCCATCAGGCGAGGGCTGCGTACCAGGAGGCTGTCGCCGACTATCGAAAGGCAACCCTCACGGCGTATCAGGAGGTCGAGGACAACCTCGCCGGTCTGCATC
>CAZLYG010000646.1:0-2661 GCA_964563075.1 uncultured Steroidobacteraceae bacterium
CGAGGAGACCCGCGACCTGGTGGACTGGGTGCGCACTCAGGACCGGCCGATCACGGAGCTGCTCACCGCCGACTACAGCTTCCTCAACGAGCGTCTGGCGAAGCACTACGGCATACCCGGTGTGCGCGGGTCGCACTTCCGCAAGGTGCAGCTGCCACCGGGGTCCCACCGGCGGGGGCTGCTGGGGCAAGGCAGCATCCTCACGATCACTTCCACTGCCAGTCGCACGTCACCCGTGATCCGGGGCAGCTGGATACTCGACAATCTGCTGGCCGCGCCGGTTCCGATGCCACCCCCTGGCGTGGAGACCAATATCGATGGCGATGGCACGCAAGTCATCACCACATCCGTGCGCCAGCGTCTGGAAGCGCACCGCAGGAACCCGAGCTGCGCCGCATGCCACAAGATGATGGATCCAGTCGGCTTCGCGTTGGAGAACTTCAACGCGATCGGCGCCTGGCGCGTACGCGACGGCGACTCGATGATCGACGCCAGCGGAGTACTCGTCGATGGAACCAAGGTTGTGGGTCCAGAGGACCTTACCGCAGCGCTGATGTCGCGATCGGATCTGTTCGTGACCAACGTAGTCGAGAAGCTCATGATCTACGCACTCGGCCGTGGCATCGATTACCACGATATGCCGGCCGTGCGCGCGATCGTCAGGCAAGCACAGCGCGATGACCTCCGGTTCGGCGCGTTGATACTGGGTGTCGTGCAGAGTGCGCCGTTCCTCGAGCGGATAAAGGCGCCGCAAGGCGCAGGTCTCAGCGCTCGCAAGTGAAGCGGAGACTAAAGGAGAGAGCCCATGGCGAATTTCATCACACGCCGCCACCTTTCGCGACGCGCGGTCCTGCGCGGCGCTGGCGTATCTCTTGCCCTGCCGCTGCTGGACTCGATGATCCCGGCACTGAGTGCGACTCCCAAGCCGCAGGTACGTTTCGGCGCGATCTATTTTCCGCACGGCGCGACCATGACGCGTTGGACTCCGCTGGAGGACGGGCGCGATTTCACCTTCAGCGAAATTCTGCAACCTCTGACGCCCTATCGGGACCACATCAACGTCATCAGCAATCTCGGCCATCCCTTGGCCTACGGCCCCGGAGGTGCGACCGGTAACCACAATCGCTCTTCCGCGACGTTCCTGAGCGGCGCGAAGGCAGCCTCCGGAGCTCAGCCCCGACTCGGCATCACCGCGGACCAGGTCGCGGCAAAGCACCTGGGGCGCGACACAGCGCTGCCCTCGCTGGAGCTCATGATCGAGGAAGCGGGGCTCAACTGCGGCGAAGGACTCAGCTGCGCCTACCGGAATACCCTGTCCTGGCAAAACGAAACCTCCCCGCTGCCCATGCAGAACAACCCGCAGGTGTTGTTCGAGCAGCTCTTCGGCGACGGCGCAGACGCCGCCCAGCGCGCGGCGCGCCGCTCTCAGGCCCTGAGCCTGTTGGACTCCGTAACGGCGCAGATCGGGGAGCTCGATCGGACGCTACCCGCGGCAGATCGCGAGCGCCTGGATCGCTTCGTCACCGATGTGCGCGAGATCGAGCGACGCATCAAGCAATCCTCGCAACGGGTGGACGGTCACATCACCCTTCCTGCCCGGCCGGCCGGTATCCCGGAGGACGTGGAAGAGCACATCAAACTGATGTACGACCTGCTCGCCCTGGCATGGCAGACCGAGATCACGCGCATCAGTACATTCATGCTGGCGAAGGAACTGAGCAATGCCGTGTACCCGAAGAGCGGCATCCGCGACTCTTTCCACATCCTCTCGCATCACTCCAACAACGAGAGCAACAAAGCGCGCTTCGCCATCCTGAACCGCTATCACGTGAGCCTGTTCGCCTACTTCCTCGAGAAGCTCGCCAAGCTCCCGGACGGAGACGGCACACTGCTGGATCACTCGTTGGTCTTGTATGGCAGCGGTATGAGCGATGGCAATTCCCACAATCATGAGCCGCTGCCCATCGTGCTGGCCGGGCGCGCCGGCGGCGCGCTGCTGGCCAATCGCCATATTCGACAGAGGGAGGTCACCCCGATGTCGAATCTACTGTTGGCAGTTCTGGACAAGCTGGGGTGCCCCGAGGAGCGCTTCGGAGACAGCACCGCGCGCCTTGCGATCTGAGCGACATACCGTCGGCCACGCCAACAACCGCTCTGGTGCAGGACATAGGCCGCACCTCGGCCAGTGTGTTTGACATTAGACCCCTCTCAACGCCCCCACCAGATGTCAATTTTGGAAGGCGGTGTTCCAGCGGCGAGACCGCCAGGGCTCCCCTGAGCCGCTAATCTTGGCCCTCCGAGCCTGACTTCGGATTCGCCATTTCCATAACAACAAAGGGGGGGCCATGAGTGCAAATCGTCCCGTAGCGTCCTGGGCGGGCGCTCTGTTGTTCGCAGGCGGGCTGCTCTTGAGTGGGCACGCCCAGGCTCAGACTGAGCAGGACTCCCTGCAGGAAGTCGTGGTTACCGCCACGCGACGCGCGGATGTCGCGAGCCGGGTGCCGATGACGATTTCCGCGGTTACGCAGGAGACTCTGGATCAGCAGGGCATCAAGACGGCAGCGGATCTCACGCGTATCGTGCCCTCGTTGAATACAGTCGCGAATCCGGGCGGCGGGCAGCAGACCTTGTCGATACGGGGTATCGTCGGAGCGACGGGCG
>CAZLYG010000647.1:0-2660 GCA_964563075.1 uncultured Steroidobacteraceae bacterium
GCCTGATCCTGTATACCGGGCCGGCCGAGTGGCACCAGCATTCAGCGCGCGTGGAGGCGCTGCGCGAGCGCTTCGACGGCATCAAGATCCAACTGCTCACCGGCGGCCCGCTGGCCCTGTTTGCCCAACAGCTGCCCCAGGGCTCGCCGATCAATCTGCTGCAGGGGACGTACGCGCCCACCACATCGCGCGCGGTCGGCTGGCCGGCCTGGCGCGTCGCCGTGCTGCTGCTCGCCGGCCTGGTGGGCCTGCACGTCATCGGCAAAGCCGCTGAGCTGAGCATGCTCAAGCGCAGCGAGCGCAAGCTCGATGCGTCGATCACGGACGTGTTCCACTCGGCCATGCCGGGTGAGCCGAGCACCAGTGAGCCGCGCCGGCGGATGGAAAAGCGGCTCGCGGATGTCCAGGCCAGAAGCAGCGCGGGAGGTCTGCTCGCTGCCCTCGAGGCCCTCGCACAGGCTCACGGCAGTGCTCCGGCGACCCAGCTGCAGGCGCTGAACTTCCATGACGGTATCCTGGAAACTCAGATCCTCGCCCCGGATGCGAGCACCCTGGACCGCATGACCCAGTCGTTGAAGAGCAACGGCTGGCAGGCGAATCTCACCTCCGGCAACGTCGTGAATTCCGGGTACCAGGGCCGCTTCGAGATTCGACCCTACTGAACGGGACTCGCCAACTTCAACGGGACTGGCATGAATCTGTCGCTCAACTCGATGTCGGAACGCGAACGCCGCATGGTCTATGCGTGCGCCGTGGTTGCCGTGCTGGTGCTGATTTTCGGCGTGATCGTGCCGCTCGACCGCAGCGTCGCCCAGGCGAGCCACCGCGTGCAGAAGAAGAGCGGCGACCTGACCTGGATGCGCGGCGTCGCTCCGCAGCTGGCCGCGATGGGACCGGGGCCGATTGCCACGGCGTCGAAGGAATCCCTGATCGTCATCATCGACCGCACGGCGCGCGAGGCCAACCTCGGCAAGTCGCTGGTCGGCAGCTCGCCCAGCGGCAAGGGCGGGCTGAGCGTGCGCTTCGAGAACGCCTCCTTCGACACGCTCATGGCGTGGCTGTCGCGTCTGTCGGATCAACAAGGCGTCAAAGTGGATTCGGCCTCGATTGACAGCGCCGGCAAGCCGGGCACCGTCAACGCCGCCATCGTGCTGAGCAAGTTCACCTCCTGACGCGTCCATGAGACGAGTCATCCTGATCACCGTGCTCGCGGTGATAGCGTTCGCGGCCATCCTCGTTGCACGCATGCCGGCGAGCTGGGTCATTCCCACACCTCCTGCGAAGGTGGCTTGCGGGGCCAGGGACGGCACTCTGTGGAGCGGCTCCTGCGGTGGACTCACCTTCAAGGGTCGGCCGGTCGGAGATGTGACCTGGGAGCTGCATCCGCTGCGCCTGCTGGCGGGGAAGGTTGCCGCCCACCTGACCCTGACGCGCACCGGCACTGGCACCGCGCAGACGGATGTCGAGAGCGATTTTTCCGGCAAGAACGTCACGCTGCGCAATATGAAGGCCGACTTCCGGATGGACCCCCCGCTGATGACGCAGGTGCACCTGGATCTGCATGGACGCGCACAGGTGGATCTGCAGATGGCGCGCTTCCAGAACGGGACCCTCGCCGCCCTGCAGGGCCGCGTCGAGGCACATGATCTCTCCCAGAGCGGCGGCTCACCCGGAGGTCTGGGCAGCTACTCGCTGACTTTCCCCGGCAACACCACTCCGCCGCCCAAGGGCGAGCTGCGCGATCTCGGCGGACCGCTGGCGGTCGAGGGAGAGGTCACCATCATGCCGCAGCCCGGCGGCGTGGCGGACTTCATCGTCCAGGGTCTGGTGGCCCCACGCCCGAGCGCTCCACCCAGCCTGGCCAACGAGCTGAAGATGCTCGGCACCCCCGACGCTCAGGGACGCCGGCCCTTCTCGATCGAGAACAGCTTCTAGAGGCGCACAACTGCGTAGAGGCGCACGACTGCGCGGCCGGATCGGGGGCTGAATCGCGGGCCGGACCGCGGCGCAAGCGCTGTTGCGGATCGTGAATCGCGACGCCGCTGCGGCCCCTAATCGGTCAACTCGCGCAGCTCACCGAGCAGCGGAAAGTACAACGCGGCGCGCACCGGATTCGGTCCCAGGCCGCGCGCCAGCTCGACGTACTTGCGCAACTGTCCTGCATAGCGCTCCATTTCACGCTGCAGAAATTCCTCCAGGCCACCGCCCTCGTGGCGGCTGGTCTTGAAGTCGATCACCCAGCGAGTTCCCTCCCGATCCACGAAGGAACGGTCCACGATCACGTGGGTCAGCCTGCCTTGCGCGAGCCCTGTCAGCGCCAGCTCGCTATGCACCTGTGTGTGCTGCGGAGAGAAGATCCATTGGCCGCGCGAATCTGCCGCGGTGCGCATGAGGGCTTCGACGACAACCTCGCGAGCTGGGGACAGAACCGCGTCATCGACCAGCAGTGCGGCAAGGTCTGGCTCGAGACGTTCCATCACGTCGGGAGCTTCGGTGGCTCCTCGGGCTACGTGGGCAACCTCGACTTCCTGCAGTCGGGTCAGCGCATCGACGCCGTCATGGTGGACACGTGGGACGACTACGAGGAGGGCTCGGAGATCGAGACCGGTATCGACGACTGCCTCGCGAGCCTCGAGGTGACCCTGAACGGGACGGTCCTG
>CAZLYG010000648.1:0-2657 GCA_964563075.1 uncultured Steroidobacteraceae bacterium
CACCCCTGGATGTTGGAGGTCCAGGTGATGAGCGTATCGTGATCCCAGAAGCCGATGGTCTCGCCGTACCAGCGCGGCACCGCGGGGCCCAGCCTCGGCACGCCGTCTTCGGTGTTGAACTGGCGCCCGATGTGGATGTTGGTAATGAAGTTGTCCGCCACGCCGACCATGATCTGCACCAGGTCGGGCGTGACCAGCACCGTGTGCGGCTGGTCGTTGACGGCCACGGTCGACCAGCGCCGCATGAAGCCTTCCGGCCAGCAATACGAGGCGGGCCACTGCGGCGCATTGCTCACGGCCTCGTGATAGAGCTCCTGCACCATCCGCCTCTGGTACTCGGGTGTCAGCAGCGAGAGGATGGTCGGTGTCTGGTTCCAGAGCATGAAGCCGTACCACGTCTCGGTATGCGTGGACGGCCAGATGTAGCGTCCACTCCATTCGCCGGGCACTGTCGCGTAGGTGTGCACCGTCGGCCCGCCGCGCGACCGTGTCTCCGCCAACAAAGCCTCGTAGTGCTCCTTTGCACTCTTGAATGGATAGGGGCTGACGATCGCCGCGCGCGCATAGTCCTTGTTGCAATAACCCCAGGCGGCGGTCTTCGCATCACCGTTGCTGAGAATAGTGCCGCGCTGCAGCTCGATGGCGAGCGGGCTGTTACAGCGGAAGTAGCGCGGGTCGGTCCAGAGCTTGCGGTCCTTGTAGAAATCCTTCGTCGTGAACAGATCGACCGGCAGCGGCTTGACACCCCGGGGCACATCGCCATTCCACGCCGAGGCGAGCCTCAGGCCGAACAGCGCGCCGCCCGCGGGTGTCGGGCGTATCTGAACCAACGGACCCACGAAGGGCGTACGTTCCAGCAGGTAGTTGGCAAGATCCGGCTGCTTGCGTGGCAGGTCGGACCGCGAGGGCAAGGTTTCCAGCATGGGAGCCCCGCGCCCGACACTGTGAAAGGCCGGACTGGGCAGGGTCTGCGCGCCCGCTTCTTCGGTCATCAGCGCGCACGCGAGGACCGCCAGCAGCGCGAGCCTTCTCGACATGTGTTCCGCCTCCCCCAGGTCCGGCCGATCTCAGGAGCGGCGTGCCCTGGCTCGACCGCTCCCACTCTCCCCCGCTCTGCGCTGGCCCGCTGCGGGCTTGGCTGCCTCCTCCGGTGGGGGCACCCAAGGCTGACCGGTGCGCTCCTCGATGTAGCGGCGAATGAGGCGCCGGACGATCTGTGACGGGGTGGCGTCCTCTGCGGCGCACAAGCGCTCGAAAAAGGCCTTTTTCCGCGGGTCGATCAGGATCGTGAGTCGGGCGGTGCGGTCTTCGCGGCTCAAGCGGGCTCCCGGGGCCTGTGATGTCATTCGCATTCTATTATAATCCACTGCGTATCTACGTCGCACCCAATGTGATGCTCAATTTCGGGTCACCGCTGAGCGCCTGCCTGGCGTTGCTCGCGTTGTGGGGGCTTATCGGGCTCGCGGGCTTGCTGCGTCCCGCGAGCCTGCGGTTCGTCGCGCGGACGCTATTTCCGCTGGGCGCGGTGTGCGGCGTCGGACTGGCGATCGTGGCGGCGCTGTCCCTGGCGATGCCACCGGAGACGGCGGTGCTGCCGCTCGGCCTTCCGGACCTGCCGATGCATGTGCGGCGCGACGCGCTGTCGAGTGCGTTTCTGTTCCTGCTCGGAGCGGCCTCGGCGGGCATTTCCGTGTTCGCAGCGGGTTACTTCCGCCGCGGACACGGCACGTCGGCCGGACTGCTGTGCCTGCAGTACCACCTCTTTCTCGCAAGCATGGGACTGGTGCTGCTCGCGGATGACGCCTACGCGTTCATGGTGGCTTGGGAAACGATGGCCCTGTCGTCGTACTTCCTGGTGACGACGGAGCACAGGATTCCCGAGATCCGGCGCGCCGGCTTTCTGTATCTGTTGATCGCGCACGTGGGCGCAATCGCAATCCTCCTGAGCTTCGGCGTCATGCAGGGCGGCAGCTGGCAGTTCACGTTCGAAGCGATGCGCCATGCGCATCTGGCGCCGTCCTGGGCCGCCGCGGCCTTTCTGCTCGCCTTGTTCGGCTTCGGCGCGAAGGCCGGGTTGGTGCCGCTGCACGTATGGCTTCCGGAGGCACACCCGGCGGCACCTTCGCCTGTGTCGGCACTGATGAGCGGGGTCATGCTGAAGACAGCTGTCTACGGCACGCTGCGAGTGGGTTTCGATCTGCTCGGGGAGCCGCAGTGGTGGTGGGGTCTGGTGCCCCTGACCATCGGGCTCTTCAGTGCAATCTACGGTGTCGTGTTCGCCGCCGTGCAGACCGACATGAAGCGACTGTTGGCCTGGTCTTCAGTCGAAAACCTCGGGATCATTTTCACAGGCATCGGGCTCGCGATCGTGTTCAACGGTGCAGGCATGCACTCGCTGGCCGCGCTGGCATTGATCGCAGCTCTTTACCACAGCCTGAACCATGCTCTGATGAAGAGCCTGTTGTTTCTGGGCACCGGCGCCGTGCTGCATTCGACGGGTGAACGCAACCTCGGACGACTGGGAGGGCTGATCCATCGCATGCCGTGGGTCGCGTGGCTTACCCAGGTCGGCGCGCTGGCGATGTCGGGACTGCCGCCACTCAATGGCTTCGTGTCGGAGTGGCTGCTGCTGCAATAGTTCCTGATCGCGCACCAGA
>CAZLYG010000649.1:0-2652 GCA_964563075.1 uncultured Steroidobacteraceae bacterium
GCTCGTGCCGTAGGTGATGTCGCAGGCGTACGCCTCGCGCTTCTCCTGCTGGCTCTGGGAGTTCTTGATGACTCCGACCGTCAGGCCCAGGAAGCGATAGACCGGACCCATCCAGTCGGCGTCGCGCTGGGCGAGGTACTCGTTGACCGTGACGATGTGCACGCCTTCGGCCGGCAGCGCGTTCAGATACGCCGGCAGCGTGGCCATGAGGGTCTTACCCTCGCCGGTGCGCATCTCGGAGATCTTCCCCTCATGCAGCACCAGGCCGCCGATGAGCTGCACGTCGAAGTGCCGCATCTTGAGCGTCCGCAGCGCCGCTTCGCGCACGACCGCGAAGGCCTCCGGAACCAGATCGTCGAGCTTGGTCCCTTCCTTCAGGCGGCGGCGGAACTCGTCGGTCTTGGCCCGCAGCGCCTCATCGCTCAGTGCCTTGATCTGCGGCTCGATCTGGTTGGCGGCGCGAACGATCCGCCCAAAGCCCCGGATCACCCGCTCGTTGCGGCTGCCGAAGACACGCGTGAGAAGTTGCAGCAACGTGACTGTCCTGGGTCAAAAAAAGCGATGCGCCGTAAGGCCTTGGGTGCCCCTTGGACGACTTCAGGCGTGGCGCTCCGAAAGGGCGCGTATTGTACGCAATAGACGCCTTACACGCCCAATTGGTTCGCCCGCGGGGTATTTCAAGCGCTCGGGGAGTGGAGCGCCGGCTGAGCGGGACGATCGACCCCCGCCGCTTAAGCCCACCGGCGAACCGATTACTTGCCGATGAAGCTGAGCGGGTCCACTTGCCGGCCGTTGCGCAGGACCTCGAAGTGCACATGGGGACCCGTCGAGTGTCCCGTCGAGCCCATCAGCGCGATGGTCTCGCCACGCTTCACCGTGTCCCCGACCTTCACGAGCGTGCGCTCGTTGTGGGCATAGCGGGTGACGTATCCGTCCCCGTGATTGATTTCGACCAGGTTGCCGTACCCGGAGCGCTCGCCCGACCAGGTCACGACGCCGGCCGCAACGGCGACCACGTCCTCGCCTGCGCTACCGGCGAAGTCGACGCCTTTGTGGTAGGCCTCGCGGCCCGTGAACGGGTCCTCGCGCTCGCCGAAATACGATGAGATGAAACCCTGGTTGACCGGCCGGCCCTCCGGGTGGATCTGCTTCTTCAGGTCGCGGGCGAGAATGACGTTCTCGAGGGCCGAAAGCTGCGAGTCGCGTAGCTCTACGCGCCTATCGAGTCGGTCGAGCATGGCGGTGAGGTCCGGTATCTGCGCACTGACGCCACCTTCGCCGTCGGACTCCGGTCCGCCGGTGGGCGGATCGCTGTCGAAGTCGAATTCCCGGTTATCGATATCGGCCATCTCGGTGAGGCGCTTGCCGAGCGCATCCAGGCGGATGACATGGGCGTTCATCGCGCCCAGCCGCACGGCCATGGCGTCGACGCGCTCCTGCAGCTGCTGCTTGAGATCCGCGATCTGCTGCTTCTGGTCCGAGAGGATCTGGCTCCAGCGGTCGGTGTCGCTGCGGGCGAGGCGCACTCCGTTACCCTGCCCCAGGTGCACCCCCAGCATGAAGGCCCCGCCCAGCAATCCCAGTCCCAGCGCCGCGGCCAGTCCCAAAGCCACCGGATGAGCGAGATTCAATTGTCGGGCGGCACCCCGGCGCTTGGAGAAAAAAATGATGTTCATCCGGTGCGCTCCGTATGATGCTGGCCTTACTCTCCGACGCAGATGGCGACAGGCTTCTTGAAAGGCCCGACCCCTCTGCACGAGCGGTCAAAAGACGAGACTCTCGACCGCTCTTCATCGGGCAGGCACCGCATACGCGCGCACAGAGCCTTGCCCGGGCGTGAAGCGCCCTGTTCTCGTTGAAAAAACTTGCACCTTGCTGGCAACCCCGCTGTCATGGCTCCTCGCTTTAGACCGGTGGTTTTGCGCCCCCGCCTTTCGAGCGGGTTTGCCCTTAACATGCCGAAAGCCCTGGCCCATCATGGGCCGCAGGGGACTTTCGGCCATAAACAACAGCGGAATGACTATGCCCAAACGGGGGGGCCGAAACAAGCGCGGCGGCTCTCGAAATTCGCTCCGCCGACCTGCGGAAATCCGCACTCAACCGGATTCTGTCAAAGCCCTGCTCGCCCGGGTCTCCCCGGCGCTGACGCGCGTCACGGACCAGGCCGAGCGCCAGAGCACCTGGCGCAGCTGGCTGGGGGCCCATTTACCAGAAGCTCTGGCAGCGCGACTGTCGGGGGTCGTGGAGCGGGAGGGCACCCTGGTGCTGTTCGCCGAGTCCGCCGCATGGTCGGCGCGACTGCGCTATGCCATCCAGGAAATCGAAGCGCCCCTGCGCGCCGCCCATCCCGAGATCGCCGAGATCAAGGTGCGCGTGCTGCCGCGGAGCTAAAGGGTTTGGCTAGCTGCCGGTGCCGGGAAGCGCCGGGGCTTCGACATACGAGATCGGCGCGTCGGCGTACGACTCGAACACCACCTCTTCCCAGCTGGAAGCATCCGCGAGCAGCGAGCGCAGCAGCCGGTTGTTGAGCGCGTGCCCGGACTTGTGGCCGCTGAACTCGCCGATCAAGCTGTGGCCGAGCAGATAGAGATCGCCGATCGCATCCAGGATCTTGTGCTTGACGAACTCGTCCTCGTAGCGCAGGCCGTCCTC
>CAZLYG010000650.1:0-2645 GCA_964563075.1 uncultured Steroidobacteraceae bacterium
GGGACGGCTCGCCGCCTTGAGGGCGCTCGCGGCAGCGGTGATGCGCGCTGGATCGACCGGGTGCGGAGGCGTCACCTGCAGTGGCGCTGCGACCCTCCCTCCCCGCCCCCAACCGATATCGGCCGGAACGATCAGTGTTGCTACGCCAGGCGCAGAGCGTGCGGCGGCAACCGCTTGCGCCGCATCATGACCCGCCTCGCCAACTGCCTGCACCATGCGGACAAAAGCGCTGACCGGGCGGGCGAAGCCTTCGATGTCAGAGCTGAGGGGCGCATCGAACTGCCGGTGATAGAGCGCGTGCTCGCCAACGATGTTGACGACGGGAGAGAGTGCGCGCCTGGCGTTGTGCAGGTTGGAAAGTCCGTTCGCGAGTCCCGGGCCGAGGTGCAGGAGCGTGGCCGCGGGTCGCCCCGTCATGCGCGCATACCCGTCAGCGGCTCCAGTCGCGACACCCTCGAACAGACAAGGAACCGGGCGCATGCCCTGCACGCGATCCAGGGCCGCGACGAATTCCATTTCGGAGGTCCCGGGGTTGGCCAAGCAGAGATCCACCTCGCTGGCCAGGAGGCTCCGCACCAGCGACTCGGCACCGGTCATCTCATCACTGGGCATGGGCGGGTCCTCGTGTAGAGCCCATTCTGGAACATGGCGCCCCGGTGTACCATCTTTTGAGTGGACGCCGTTACCCGCCAACCTTCCTTGCACCGCATCTCTCCGGAGGATGACGTTGCGGTTGCGCTCGCGGACCTGGAGCCAGGCTTGACGGCGACGATCGACGGCACTCCTTTGGAGATCACACAGTCGATCCCGCGTGGGCACAAGGTCGCACTGCGAGACATCCCCGCAGGACAGACAGTACACAAGCTCGGCTGGCCGATTGGCCGTGCCACGCACAACATCGCGCGCGGCTCGCATGTGCACACGCAAAATCTCGCCACGGCGCTGTCCGGACCGAACGAGTACATTTTCACGCCTCGCGCCGCTTCGCGCCTGCCTGGAGATACGCGCACCTTCATGGGTTATCGCCGTGCCGATGGCCGGGTCGGCACCCGAAACGAGATCTGGATTCTGTGCACCGTCGGCTGCGTGGCCCGTACTGCCGAACGCATAGCCCGCATCGCCTCAGAACGCTTTGCCGGTCGCGTCGACGGAATACATGCGTTTACGCATCCCTTCGGCTGCTCGCAGCTCGGTGACGACCTGGCCCACACGCGCAGCGTGCTGGCGTCTTTGGCCACGCATCCGAACGCCGGCGGTGTCCTCATCGTCGGGCTCGGCTGCGAGTCAAACCAACTCAACAAGCTCCTCCCGGAAATCGGGCGCACCGACATGACACGGCTGCGTGCCTTCACCGCGCAATCTGCTGAGGATGAGACCGAGCAGGGACTAGCGGCGGTCGAGGAGCTCGTCGCGATCGCCGAGCGCGATCGCCGAGAGCCCTGCCCTGTGGCGGCGCTCACCGTCGGACTGAAGTGCGGCGGCTCAGACAGTTTCTCGGGAATGACCGCGAACCCGCTCGTAGGGCACGTCGCCGACCGGGTGTGCGCGAGCGGCGGAACGGCGATTCTCACGGAGATTCCGGAGGTCTTTGGGGCTGAGCACTTGCTTATGGAGCGAGCCGTGGACGAGCATGTATTCCGCGATGTCGTCTCCCTCGTCAATGACTTCAAGCGGTACTTCCTCGAGCACGGTCAGCCGATCCACGAGAATCCCTCGCCGGGCAACATCGCGGGCGGTATCACCACGCTCGAGGAGAAATCCCTCGGGGCCGTCCAGAAAGGGGGGCATGCTCCGCTCACCCAGGTAATCCGGTACGGGGCACGTGTGAGCCGCCCGGGGCTCGCACTCCTCGAGGCGCCGGGTAACGATGCGGTCTCCTCGACAGCCCTGGTCGCCGCTGGCGCCACGATCGTGCTTTTCACCACCGGGCGGGGGACTCCGCTCGGCTTTCCCGCCCCGACCCTGAAAATCTCCTCCAACAGCCCACTGGCGCAGAAGAAGCCTCGCTGGATCGATTTCGACGCCGGCGTGGTGCTGGCGGGAGCCGCGGCGCCAGAGGCCGGCGAGCAACTGCTGCAGCTGGTGCTGGAAACGGCTTCGGGCAAGCCGGCGCGCAACGAAACGAACGACGAGCGCGAAATCTCCATCTGGAAAAGCGGCGTCACCCTCTAAGCCAGGGCGGCGGGTCCTAGCCACCTGCAGAGCTGCCCCCCCTCGCCGGGGCCCGGGAGTGCCCGATCTCGCTTGCCGGGATTCGATCAAATGTGATCAACTATCGCTCATACTCAGTCACAATACTGTGCGCGTGATTGATGATGCGCGTTTCTAAGCTATCTGAGCCCACGGGAATGCGATGGCGGGTTCCGGCAGTGCGCGGCCTTGCAGGGCCCGCCGGCCGGCCGCCATTGATCACGCGCGCATAAGGTCTCCGGCGATCCAGCGTAACGCTTTCCGTCAGAGGGGGATGACAGATGAGTGCGACCAGTCCCGCAAACCGCCGTGCGCGCGGTTTGTACTTGAGTGTCTTAGGCGTGTTGCCGCTGAGCGTGGCAACGACAACCGCGTTCTCCCAGGATCAGTCCGCCGATGACTCGGCCCAGAAGCCGGCACTGGAAGAAGTGATCGTGACCGGGTCGCGCATCGGG
>CAZLYG010000651.1:0-2637 GCA_964563075.1 uncultured Steroidobacteraceae bacterium
CGTTTTCATCCGGGCGATGTGCGAGGCTCCGTACTGGGCCAGCGGAATGTCCGCATCCCGCTCGATAGCAGAAGGCATGCTGGTCGCCCACAGCAGCTCGTCTCCCAGGTGGCGATAGACAAACTGATGCAGATCGAGCAGATACTGCAGCAGCTCCCAGCTCGCCGTGAACGGCGGGGTGACCAGCTCGATCAGCGCCTCGGAGTAGTCCGTGGTGATGTGCTCGTTCGTCAGGGCTGAGCCGAGCGAGCGAGGGTGCGGGGTCGGCGCGAGCCGGCCGTCGGGCCGCACGCGCAGGGACTCCTTCTCCACGCCCTTCCGCCCTCCCTGCAGGATCTCAGGCTGGCCGCTGTTGACGAGGGCCGCGAGGCGCCGCTCGAATGCCCGATCTATGCCAGTGCTGCTCACCCGTTCACCATCATTTCCATCGTAGCGTCGCCACCTGAGGCGGGTCGTACATATTCAGGGAGATTGACACCCGAGGATCCCCTCTTGTTCTTGTTCGTGGCCTTCAGGCATCTTGCCCGGATGCGCTTGGCGGGCGCAACGCCCATACGGGAGAGTAACCAGTGATTGGAATCATCGGTGGAACCGGCCTCTACGCCATGCAGGAGCTGCAGGTCACGCAGGTGCGCGAGCTGCAGACCCCCTTCGGCCCGCCCTCCTCTCCCCTGACCTTCGGCAAGCTGCGGGGCCGGGAGGTGGCGTTCCTGGCCCGGCACGGGCTGCACCACCACCTGATCCCGAGCGAGATCAACTTTCGCGCCAACATCTGGGCGCTCAAGAGTGCCGGGGCCCGCACCGTCATCGGGGTCTCGGCGGTCGGCAGCCTGCGGGAGGAGATCCGGCCGGGGGACCTGGCGCTACCTTCCCAGTACCTGGACTTTACGAAAGGGGTGCGTACGCCCACCTTTTTCGGCGGAGGGATCACAGCGCACATTTCGACCGCTCAGCCGACCTGCCGCTTCACCTCTGAGCTCATCGCGCGCACGGCCCGTTCGCTGGACATCGGGATCCACGTCGATAAGACCTATGCGTGCGTTGAGGGGCCACGCCTGGGCACACGCGCTGAGAGCTTCTTCCTGCGCGGGGCCGGGGCCGACCTCGTGGGGATGACGAACGTGCCGGAGGCGTTCCTGGCGTGCGAGGCGCAGCTCGGCTACTGCACCATCGCGCTCGCGACCGATTACGATTGCTGGCTGGATGACTCCACGCAGCACGTGTCTGCCGAGCAGGTGATCAGCCAGTTCAAGAGCAATCTGACGCGTGTGCAGGAGTTGCTGGCGGCGACGGTTGCGCAGTACGTTGAAGATGAAACGCGGCCCTGCCGGCAGGCGCTGCGGTCGGCGATTCTGACTCCGTGGGAGCGGATGACGGAGGAGCAGCGGGAGCTGGTGGAGTTCCTACTCGTTTGAAACGCGGGCCATGTAGACCAGAGCCCGTGCCGCTCCGCTGCTGTGCCCCCGAACAGACGTCCTCGACGGTTACTTTGTCGCAGCGGCATCAGAGAAGTAGAGGACGTGCTCGCGCATTGCAAAGTAAAGATGAAGACGGCGCAGCACGTTCAATCCAAGCACCAGCGGAGGACCACAGCGTGAGTAGTACGCCACGCCGTCCGACGCATGAGTCACGAGACCGCAATACACCTTCGATTGCCGGTCTGTCGGCACCAGTTGGATCTTGGCGTTGGTGATGACTATCCCGCTTCCGGCAAGCGCCATGGCGCGGTAATACACAACCGCGTGTCCGGCACTGCCGGTGTCCGCCTCGACCCCATCGGAGCGTTCGTCGAAACGGTACAAACGCCGCGTCACATCGGTGCCGAGGCTTGTGACGGGGATCGCGGTCGAGAAGGTCGCGAGCACCTTCTTGCCCTCGAGTTCCATGGGGAACGACAGGTTGCCATCAAAGCCCCGATTGATGTGCGCGCTGGAATAGCTGTTCGTCCAATAGACGACCACCCCGGCACAGTGGTCCGTCGAGTAGAAATTGAGCCTGTTGTTCGCAAAGTCCAGCTCGAAATCCTCGATGTACAGCAAATCCATGCCGATCTGGCCGATATCGGGAACGGGATCCTCCTGAGCCGGCCGGCTGTCGGGAACCACGGCAAATACCGGTTTGCGAAAGGCCTGCGATCCTATGAACATCGAGTCGGGCGTCGTCGCCCAGGGCGCAGATTGTTTGCTCCCGGAGGACCACACCTCAAAGCGGCGGTCCTTGCCGAGCCCAAGGGCCTTCGCGTAACGCGCGGAGATCGTCGTCTGCACAACTGCCGTATTGAGCTCCATGGTGGCACGATGGCCGTTGACGGTGACAGGTACCAGGATGACTCGGTCGTCCTGGATTCCGAAGTCCGCAGACCCGGTGCGTTTTAGTGCGCATTGGGTGGCTGCTGCGCTGCCCGAGACCCCCCCGAGATTCACGGCCAGACATCCGAGCGCAAGTGCGATGACTCGCATGTACGCTTGCAAAATCGTGACGATCATCGGTCTGGTGAACATCAGGCCTCTCCAGTTGCCCTACCGGTGGCGAGCTGACTGTCAAGCTGGCGAAGTGTCTCTTGCATGGATAATAGAGCGGCTGCCATCACACTCAAAAACGCCTGTGCAATCGATGGTGAGTGGTTGCCTACAAAGA
>CAZLYG010000652.1:0-2633 GCA_964563075.1 uncultured Steroidobacteraceae bacterium
TCCGGTCGGGTGAGTTTCGTGGCCTCGCAACCGCGCGTGCCGGTGGCATGCGCGGCTGCCCTCACGCGGTGGCGTGCGGGATCGAGGCTGCCCTGACGGGCCGCTCGCGATGGATGACACAGTGCTTCGTTGCGAAGCGAAGAGGAGGACTGCGCCAGCTATCGGCGTGGCGTCACGTACTCGGTGTGCGTTGCGCACCGAGTCGTGACAAGGAGCTGCGCCAGTTAATGCCGTGCGTCACTCTCTCGTGCAAGGCCCGATGACAGTGACGCACGCGTGGAGGAGACGACTGTTGCCGAAGTCTGATTTGGCTGCAGACGTTGGCGCAGTGTTGAACTGCCGCGGAGGGGCGCGGCGCCTGGCCCAGGAGCATCGGGCTGGTGTGGTGAAGCGCGAGCGTAAGCGCCCGAGGAGACTAGCGAAGACCCACAGCCCTTGCAGGGCTGCGCGGCTCGTTCGGTCTTGTGCCGCTGGGTGCCTGCAATGCAGGCGGGAGTACGACGATGCCTTCGTCGTCAGGTAGTAAACAGCCTTCCGTCCAAGCTCCATAGAGCTTGCGCGAAAGGCCCCTGCGGCATCCAGGGACTGACTGAATGATAAACACGCAGCGTTTCTAGCGATAGTGCGCCAGTCTCGCTGAGCGAATCGGCACGTGTGGAAGGCAGCGCGCGAGCGTGAGAAGTAAGGATCGAGCCTTTCGGCCGCAAGCTCTTCCCGATCCTGGAGCTGCTTTCGCAGATAGACTGCCGCGAGCGCGCAAAGTTCGCAACTCCTGAGCGCCCGGTGGGGGCATCGGGTGTGTACCCTCCACATCCATGACCCGCGGCCCCGCGGCGGTGCATTCGGTGATCCATTCGACGACCGTTGACGGTGGACTCCTTCCACGAGCCGAGAGCCTGCCTCCGAACCTCAGGTTCCAGTTTTGCGATTGCCTTGCACGGCGAGCCGCCGGACCCTCTTGATAAACTCGGTGACGTTCCGAGATTCCGGCTCACCGTCTATAAAGCCAGTCAAGGCGCTCGTTCCACGAATCAATACGACAGCCTTCATGCCGGCCACTGGCAAATAACAGCTGGCGGTCTTCCTCGCGAAGACCACGTACTTCCCTGGATGTGCCTTGAAGTCTGTGGACTCCGTATCTGTGGAATTGCAGATCGGTACCTCTGCATCTTTCGCGAGATCGACGTCGCTCTTGAGGATCTCGATAGGCTTCATCAGCGCGATCGACTGGCTCCCTTCGCTTGCGGCGACGCCGCCGGCAACCGTTTGTCCGTACAGAACTATGTCAGATTCCCTGACCAGCTCGCCCAAAGTTACTTTGGCTATTTTGGCGCCGGCCAAGTCAAGGCTTGTGAGGCACAACGCAGCGAAAACCACTATGCGCAGGAACACACGACAGAATCCAACGGCTACGTGACCTCTGCTGCAACTTGAGTAGCCGCTCATGTGCGTGCCTAGTTCGCTATTATCGCTTCTACAACGTCGTTTCCGCACAGGTCTGCTTTGCATCTTTCCTCCGCCGCCCGCACCGGATCGCGAGCTGGATCCTGAGTGTGGTTCCATCCGATGTTATGCAGGAGCTCGTGGTAGATGGTCGACGCCAGACATCCGCAGCTGTCAGGGTTGAACGCGATCTCGGACAGACGCATAAATGGGAATATGTTCGGCGCCTGTGCGCAGATATGAGGACCGAGGCTTTGTTGATAATGCACCACTGATCTGTCCAAGTAGTCCAGCAGATCCGGAACCAGAGTGCAGGGGATGCAGCTTCCGGAGGAGCCGTCAGAACGGCACGAACATGCACGGCCTGCTTGGGCTCGGATCATTTGTTCTGCCCGTTGAACCTCGGCCCACTGTGCGTTACTCAAGCCATCTCCCCGCACGAGGAGGCCGCTGGCATCTGTGTTGATTACAGGGTCAGAGCGCCCATACGCATAAATAGATCGGCCCAACGTGCGCCGTCGTACCCGGCGACGATATCGCCAGTGCGTGCGCGGACTTGCAAGCGTTCGAGCCGGTAGCAAGCGGTGCCGTCCGTGGTCATTGACCCGGATGCGAGTTTTTCCTTAGCTGCGGCTGCCGTCAAGGAGCGGCGTCACGCGCCGCAGGCGCGTTCTCGGATGGCGGCTAAAAGGTAGCCGATAGCGGACGCGAGTCCGTTGACAGGGCAACCTTCAAGGTTAGAGCGTCGCCCGCCCGCTCACGAGTCCTCGTGGGCGGGCGACGCTTGCCCGCTCGCATAGCCTCCGGGGCTCGGGATCTGCAAAGCCCATGCGGCCGGAGGCCCGAAGCAGCCGCGGTAGCGGCTGGCAGGGGCTTTGCTCTTGAAGGGAGCCCCTGGGGGCGGCGGGGCGGTGTGCCGCGCGGTGAGCACGGCACGCACAGCGAAGGGCGGGCGGGGACAACGACTCGCGCGGCGGGAGCCGCGCACCTTTCAGCGTGCGCTGCCCGATTTCCGGCGCTCGGACCGTCTACTCGATGCACGGGAGCGCTCATCGCGCCCACACTCCCGCACGCTGCCAGGCGGGCACTTGAACATAGCGCAAATTATGCGGCCGAAGGCGGACAGCACCGCGGAGGCGGTGCTGCGCATAATTTTCTTGCGTTATGTTTGGGTGCCCGCCCAAAGCCCC
>CAZLYG010000653.1:0-2598 GCA_964563075.1 uncultured Steroidobacteraceae bacterium
AGCCCCGCGCCGCCATTGCCGGCGTTGACCACGACCTTCAGCTTTCGGAGCCTGGCAACGTCCACATAGCTCAGCAGATGCGCCAGATAACTCTCGCGCAGATCCAACTTGTGCTCGCTACCGCGAGTCGAGGCGAGCTGCGGCAACCGGCCCGACTCGATGAGGCCGCGCATTTCCTTCAGCCCGGTGTCGCCGCTGATCGGGCGGGATCCCTCACGCACGAACTTCATACCGTTGTAGTCGGAGGGGTTGTGGCTGGCGGTAACCATGATCCCGCCATCGAGCCGGTGCGCGAAGGTCGCGAAGTACGACCCTTCCGTTCCGCACAATCCGATGTCGTATACATCGCTGCCGCAGTCCATCAAGCCGCGCTTGAGCGCCGCGGCAAGCCCGGGGCTTGACAGCCGGATGTCGTACCCGACGGCTACCTTCTTCGGACGCACGAAAGCCGCGTAGGCACGGCCGATGTCGTACGCGAGAGACTCGTTCAGCTCCGTGGGGAGACGGCCACGGACATCGTAAGCTTTGAACGCTGTGAGCAGCATGCCTGACCGTCGTGCGTTTTGGTGACGCGCGATTATACGGCCGCGCGATCAGCCTGTGGTTCCGCGCCGTCCGTATTGATCTTCGAAGCGGACGATATCGTCCTCGCCCAGGTAGGATCCGGACTGCACTTCGATGATGTGCAGCGGAATCTTCCCCGGGTTCTCGATGCGATGCTTCACCCCGATCGGGATGTAGGTCGACTGGTTCTCTTCCAGCAGGAACACCTCATCGCCCCGGGTGATGCGTGCGGTCCCGGAAACGACCACCCAATGCTCGGCGCGATGGTGATGCATCTGCAGCGATAGCGTCGCGCCGGGCTTGACGCTCAGGCGCTTGACCTGGAAGCGGGGGCCGTTCTCGATGCTGTCGTAACTGCCCCAGGGGCGGAATACCTCGCGATGCAGCGAGTGCTCATAGCGGCCCTGCTCTTTCAGCCGCGCAACCAGCTTCTTGACGTCCTGCACACGATCCCGTGGTGCCACCATGACGGCATCCTTGGTCTCCACGACGACGTGATCCTTCAGTCCGACGGCGCTCACCAGACGGCTCTCGGAGTACAGATAACAGCCCTCCGAATCCTCGACGATGACGTCGCCTCGTGCGACGTTGCCCCGGCTGTCGCTCTCGGTCGCATCGTGCAACGCGGCCCACGAGCCTACATCGCTCCACCCGGCTGCCAGCGGCACGACGACCGCATCGGCGGTTTTCTCCATGACGGCGTAGTCGATGGAGTCGCTCGGACACGCCGCGAAGCTATTTTTGTCGACGCGCGTGAAATCCAGGTCGCTCTTCGCTCCCTGAAACGCAGCACGGCACACATGGGCGATCTCCGGCGCGCAGCGGTCCAACTCCTCCAGATAACGGCGCGCGCGGAACATGAACATGCCGCTGTTCCAGTAGTAGTCGCCCGACTTCACGAACTCCAGGGCGCGCTCCGTCGAAGGCTTTTCCACGAACCGGGCGATGCGATGCAGGACTCCATCCGGTGCACCGCGCTGAATGTAGCCGTAGCCCGTTTCGGCCGCCGTAGGCACGATTCCGAAGGTGACCAGACGCCCGTGCTCGGCGGCCGGCAAGGCGGCTCGGACGGCCTTCTGGAATGCCGGGACGTCACGGATGACATGATCTGCCGGCAACACCAGCAGCACGCGGTCTGCTGCATTGGCATCGCCGGCCGCCTTGGCTACAGCGGCATGCGCTGCAAGCGCGATAGCCGGTGCGGTGTTGCGGCCGAACGGCTCGAGGACCAGTGCCTGCGGCTCAACGCCGAGCTGGCGCAGTTGCTCTGCGACGAGAAAGCGATGCGCCTCATTGCACACGACCACCGGCCCCGCCGCGCCCAGTCCATCCAGGCGCGAAACGGTCTGCTGGAGCATGGTCCGCTCCCCGATAAGCGCCAGGAGTTGCTTGGGGTACAGCTCGCGCGACAGCGGCCATAGCCGAGTGCCGGCACCGCCCGAGAGAATGACTGGAGTGAGCATGTGTGCGATGCCTTTCGTTCAAGCCGGCGCCGACGGCCGGCCGCGGCCGATGGCGTAGTAGGTGAATCCGAAGCGGCTGACCATGCCCGGATCGTAGAGGTTGCGTCCGTCGAAGATGACCGGATCCTTCAGCGTCTCCTTCAGCCGGTCGAAGTCGGGGCTGCGAAACTCCTGCCACTCGGTCACGATGGCGAGCGCGTCGGCGCCGGTGGCCGCTTCGTACGCGTTCTTGCAGAGCACCACTGCCTGCCGTCCGTTGTATATCCGCGCCGCCTCCTCTGCCGCCACCGGATCGTAGGCCCGAACCTGGGCACCCTCGCCCAGAAGAGAGTCGATGATGGTGCGGGAGGGCGCCTCGCGCATGTCGTCAGTGTTGGGCTTGAACGCCAGACCCCACAGTGCAAACGTGCGGCCCTGCAGCTTGCCGCAGTAGTGACTCTTCATCTTGCGCACCAGCACCTGCTTCTGACGCGCATTGACCGCCTCGACGGCGTGCAGCAGCTCCGGGGTATGCTGCGCCTCGTTCGCCGAGCGGATCAGAGCCTGCACGTCCTTCGGAAAGCACGAGCCG
>CAZLYG010000654.1:0-2585 GCA_964563075.1 uncultured Steroidobacteraceae bacterium
TCCGCCGGTTCGCTTTCCCAATGTGTATGGCATCGACATGCCGGCGACCAGCGAGCTCGTCGCCGCCAAGCGCACGGTCGAGGAAGTAGCCCGGCTGATCGGCGCGGACTGGCTGGTCTACCAGGACCTCGAGGATCTCATCCTGGCGTGCCGGCACGAAGATGCGCGTGTGGAGGAATTCGATACGTCGTGTTTCTCTGGCGAGTACGTCGCGGGCGATGTGACGCCCGAATACCTGGAGCGGCTGCAGCTCGAGCGCTCCGATGATGCCAAGCGCCTGCGCCGCGAGCGGCGCGGGAAGCTCAAGGTCATTCGGGGAACGTGACGCTCAGGGACGCCGACGCGGGTCATGGCGAATCCCGGCGCCAGCTGCTGTTGGAGCTGTTCCGAGCCGGACTCGCCCGCGTCAACGGACGGGCGTGTGTCGCCAAAGCGCTTGGCGGAGCCTACGCACCCGGGGCCCGGGTGTGCGTAGCCGCGGTGGGCAAGGCGGCCTCGGCCATGGTGCTCGGGGCACACGATGCCCTGACCCATGGTCAATCCTCCATCGAGCGTGTGCTGTTGGTCACGAAGGACGGCCACGTGGCGCCCGAAGCACGCCACCTCCCGAACATCGAGATCTACGAGAGCGCCCATCCGGTCCCCGATGCGCGTTCCCTGCAGGCCGGGGCGCGGCTGCTGAGTTGGGTGGATGCGCTTGCGGCCGATGTGCAACCCCTGTTTCTGATTTCCGGTGGTGCCTCCAGCCTCGTCGAAGTGCTCGAGGACGCAGTGACGTTCGCCGATCTCGCGAGAATCAATTCGCAGGGTCTGGCCGAAGGCGTGCCCATCGGCGAGCTCAACGCGCGCCGCGCGCGCGTCTCGCAAATCAAAGGAGGCCGACTGGCGGCGCGCCTGAAGGGTCGACGGGCCGTCGCGTTGTTCATCTCCGATGTGCCGGGGGACGATCCGAGCGTCATCGGCTCGGGGCTCATGGGACCTGCGCGGCGCGGTGAGGACGACGGCGTGCAACGCAGGATCGTTGCATCAGTGAGTGCCGCCGTCGATGCGGTTCGCGCTGCCGCTGCTGAGAGGGGCTTGAAAGTGGGGCCGCCCACGCCGGTATTCGATGGCGACGCGGGGCGTCTGGCCATCAGGTTCGCGCACGAATTGCAGCTCTCTCAGGCACAAGTGTGTGTCTGGGGAGGCGAGTCGACGCTGGAGCTTCCTGCCAATCCGGGACGCGGCGGCCGCAATCAACACCTGGCGCTGGCGGTGGGGAGATTGATAACCGGTCAGGCGCATCTCGCGCTGCTCGCTGCCGGCACCGACGGAACCGATGGTCCGACGGAGGACGCGGGGGGAATCGTCGACGGCGGTACGGTGGCCCGCATTTCCATCAGCGGTCTGGATGCCGATCGCTGCCTGGCACAGGCTGATTCCAACACGGCGCTGGCCAGCTCGGGGGATCTGGTCCACACCGGTCCTACGGGCACCAACGTCGGCGACCTCGTCATCGGGCTGAATCTCTCACCGCGGGAGGCGGCGGCGGTTCTGGAGCGGCATGCATGAGATTGCTGCTGATCGATGACAACGCCACCCGATGCGCGCACATGACGCAGCGCTTGCTGTCCCTTTGGCCGGACACACAGACCGTGGTGCGCAATCCGATCCTGGAAGGGATGCTCGCGCCCGAGTTCCTGGCTCAGGCCTACGATGCCGTGTTGCTTGGCGGCGGCCGTCGTGAGGCGCTCGACTGGGCTCGCGAGCTGGCCGGGAGAGCAGGCTTTGCACCTGTTGTCTTTGTCAGTGAGCAGGCCGACGATGAGAATGCGCGTGTCGCGCGCTCGTTTGGCGTGCACCAGGTGTTGGGAAGCCGGCAGGTCGATGGTGACGGGCTCGTTGAGGCGATCGTCACGGCGGAACACCGCCAAGCCTATGCCCGTGCCGTGTGGCGTGAGACCGCTCGGCAGCAGCAGCGGTTCGGCGATGCGTTCATTCGCGGCTACCGTAATATCCGGCGCCTGGCGGCTGGGCCGGTGTCGGATCTGTATCTCGCCGAGAGCGAGCAGGCCGGCGCGCTGGTGGCGCTCAAGGTCGCTCGTGACCGGCATGCAGAGGGCGCGGAGCTGGATGACTCCTTTCGCCGCTTCCTGCAGGAGTACGAGATCGTCAAGCGCATCCAGCATCCCAACATCGTCCGTCTGCACGACCTGGGTGTCAGCGACGAGCACGCATGGCTGGTCATGGAGTACTTCCGCGCGGGCGATCTGCGCCGGCGGATGCGCGCCGGCATGGAGGCCGTCGCGGGAATGCGCACGCTGGTGGCCGTGGCTCGCGCGCTCGAGGCGATCCATGCCTCTGGCATCCTGCATCGCGATCTCAAGCCCGGGAACATCATGTTCCGCGACGATGGCAGCCCCGCCCTGATCGATTTCGGCATGTCCAAGGATGAGGCTCTCGAGCTGGACGTGACTGACACGGGATTGATTTTCGGCACACCGCATTACATGAGTCCCGAGCAGGGTCACGGCGAGCCGATCGATGCGCGCAGCGACCTCTACAGTCTCGGCGTCATCCTGTTCGAGCTGCTGACGCGGCAGAAG
>CAZLYG010000655.1:0-1341 GCA_964563075.1 uncultured Steroidobacteraceae bacterium
GCAGTGGCAATGCAAGCGCGTCTCTTCGAGCACGGCGACGGGCAGCGCGCTCATGACAGCACCACCCGCGTTCCTTCGAAATCGAAACGGAAACGGACCTCTTCGAGTCCTGCCTGGATCATGGCGCGGCGCAACCGGTTGCGATCGGCCGTGTAGAACAACAGGAAGCCGCCGCCGCCGGCACCGACGAGCTTGCCGCCGATCGCACCGTTGCGGCGGGCGAGCTCGTACCAGTCGTCGATCTGCGGGTTGGTCATACGGGTGGAGCGCCGTTTCTTGTACTCCCAGTGCTCGTGCATGAGCTCGCCGAAGCGCACCAGATGGCCGCACTCCAGCGCATCGCGGCTGCGCAGCCCGAGCTCCTTGACGTAATGCAGGTTGCGCAGCATCTCTGCGTCGCCCGCCTGGGAGCGCAGGTGCTGATCGCTGAGAATCGAGCTGGAGCTGCGGGTGAAGCCCGTGAAGAACAGCAGCAGGTTGTCCTCCAGCTCGAACAGAGTGTCCCTCGATAGTTGCAGCGGCTCCGCGGTGACCCGCTCGTCGGCGTGGAAGGTGAAGCAGGTGAGCCCGCCGAAGGCGGCGATGTACTGGTCCTGTTTCCCGATGGGCTCGCCCAGACGCTCGATTTCCACGTAACAGGCGAGCGCGGCGAGGTCCTCGGCGTGCAGCAGTTGACGTTGATGCGCATGCAGCGCCTTGAGCAGCGCCGTCGTGAAACTTCCGGAAGACCCCAGACCCGTTCCCGCGGGAATGTCGGCCAGCGTCGTGATCTCTATCTGCGGCGTTTCCAGTCGCTGTAACGCCAGCGCTTCACGGATGACAGGATGGCGGACCTGCTCGACGCGCTCGACGTGCTCTAGAGAGGAGTACTTCAGATAGATGCCGGGTGTGAACGGCCGCGTCACCGTCACATACACGTATTTGTCGATTGCCGCGGCGATCAGAAACCCTTCGTGAGCGCGGTAGTACGACGGCAGGTCCGTGCCGCCGCCGCCGAGCGTGATGCGGAGGGGACTACGCGTGATGATCATGGCAGGAAGTCCCATAGATCCGCTCGACGACCGCAAGGGAGGCCAGCGCGTCCTGCAATCCCGGGGAGGGCGCGCGCTCGAGGCGAATGTCCTCGAGGAATTCCCGCATTTCCAGCTCGTGGGAATTGTCCGCCATCGGATACTCCCAGACCGTTGTCTCCGGCGGTCCCATTTCCGGGAGCATCCGATACCAGGCGAGTCGCTCGACGCCGTAGCTCCCGCCGAGGCCTTCGATCTGCAGTTTCCCCCTGCGGCCATAGAGCTCGAAGGAGAACGTGTTCTTCCACTCCGTGCAGCTGGCGTGCAGCCA
>CAZLYG010000655.1:1351-2583 GCA_964563075.1 uncultured Steroidobacteraceae bacterium
CTGCTTCGCAGCCGTCTTCAGCAGCATGAAGCCGTTGTCGTCCGCGGTCGTATTCCAGAAGTAGGTGCCGGCGTAACCGGAGACATCCGGAAAATCGCCCAGGAACCAGCGAGCGAGATCGATGAGGTGCACGCCCTGATCGAGCAGCTCGCCCCCTCCGGCGATCTCCGGTTTGGAGCGCCACTCGTTCTCGTAGCCGACGCGCCCGCCATGCCCGTAACGCGCCCGTACGAACATCAACGCTCCCAGCTCGCCGCAATCCACGATCTTGCGCGCCTGCCGGAAGGCGCGGTGATAGCGATGATTGAATCCGACTCGCACTCTGACGCGGTGCGCCGCCGCAAGCTCCGGAAGATCGCTCAGCTCTCGAGCGTTGCGCGCCGCCGGCTTTTCAACGAGTACATGTTTGCCGGCGAGCACCGCGGCACGGGCGATCTCGGCAAGAGCGTCGTGCGGCGTGGCGACGAGCACCATTTCAACGTCGGGACGCGTGACTGCCATACGCCAATCGCTCGATGGCACACAGCATCGCTCGAACTGGGCAAGGCGCTCCGCACGGTCGAGGTCTTTATCAACACAGCACACCAGGTGCGCACCGGCGAGACTCTTTGCCCGCCTCTGGCCCATGAGGCCGCAGCCGATCAGCGCGACCTTCACGGGTCCTCTCCCCAGGTCAGGTCCCGATCGGCGGGAACGATGCGTCGCAGCGTGTAGATGTCCGAGCTGCGCAGCTCCTCGCGATGCTCAGCGAGGGCTTCCCACGGATCCCAGATCGCGCTGATCAGCCGGCCTGTGATTCCGTCGCTTGCCGAAGACCCGAGATAGACGGCGAGCTCGGCGCCGCGGCTCAACGGTGTGCCGCCATCGGTCTTTTGCTGTTGGGCTCGCTCGAAGAACGCGCGGCCCACTTTCTCCGGCCCGGCGAGTAGAATCTCTTCGAGCAGCCGCGTGTTCAGCGCACCCGGCGCTATCGCGTTTACATCGATGTGGTGGGATTGCACCTCCTCGGCGAGCGTCTCGACGAAGCGGATGACTGCGGCCTTCGAGGCCGCGTAGGCGCTGAGCCTGGGAAGAGCCTGAGTCGCGCCACCGCCCGAGAGTTGGATGATCTTTCCGCGTCCGACCGCCTTGAAGTAGGGCAGTACCGCGCGGCAGCCGAGCACGGCGCCAAACAGATTGATCTCGAACGCGCGCTTCCATTCCGTCCAGTCAACCTCTTCAGCGCATCCCTT
>CAZLYG010000656.1:0-2577 GCA_964563075.1 uncultured Steroidobacteraceae bacterium
CCCGGGCGATCCGGCCGACAAGGATCTCTACGACCTGGAGCCGGAAGAGGCGAAGCACATCCCGACGGTCTGTCACTCGCTCGACATGGCGCTCGAGCATCTCGACCGGGACCGCGAGTTCCTCACGCGCGGCGGTGTGTTCACCAACGACGTCATCGACGCCTACGCGGCGCTGAAGATGCAGGAGATCACCCGCTTCCGCATGTCGACGCATCCCGTCGAGATGGACATGTACTACAGCGTCTGATGGAGAAGGTGTGACGTCAAAGACTTCCTCCCTGGCCAGTGCCGCCCTGCGCCCGTGCCTCGGGCAGGGGCCATGGGCGGGGGGGAAGTCAACCGGGAAAGGGCCGCGGCCGGCGCCATTTCACGAATGTCGCCGACCGCTTTGGTCCCACGCGTCGCTTGGGGCTATGCTCATTTCCTATGCGTGGGACGCTGTTTACCTTAATCCTGGTGGCGTGCTCGGCGGCGTGGGCCGCGACCACGGTCTACAAGTGGGTGGACGAGAACGGGGTCACCCACTACAGCGATCAACCGCACGAGAACGCCGCGAAGGTCGAGGTCCGCGAGCCGACGACCTACTCGGCAAAAACCGGCCCGGCCGCGGCGGTGAAGGCGGCGGAATCGCAGCAAGCTCCCCCGGGGGCCTACCTGAGTTGCTCGGTGTCGCAGCCGACTCCGGATCAGGTCTTTCTCAGCGTTTATTCGGTCACCGTCGTCGTGGACACTTCACCGGCGTTGCGCCCTGGCGATCGCGTCCTGCTGACGCTCGACGGACGGTCCCTGACGAACCTGGCGGCCCCTTCGACTTCGATCACGATCAATCCTATCGACCGCGGCACTCACACCGTCCAGGCTACGATTCAGGACCCGAGCGGCCAGTCGGTCTGCAGTACACCGACAGCCAGCTTCACTGTCCGTCAGGCCTCGCTCCTCTCGCCGCTGCATCGGAAACCCTGAGCGTCGCCGTGGCGCACCTCCGGGCCCCGGAGGTGGATCGTGGCTGTTGAGCACGGCTTACCTTCGGCCCTGTCGCATTTTGACCCTGCGGATCTGCTGGATGCGCTTTCCACGGGCATCGTCATGCTCGACGCGCAGCTGTGCGCGATCTATGCCAACGTCGCCGCGCAGGATCTGCTGGCCTTCAGCCTGAACAAGGCGCGCGGCCGGCCCTTCAGCGATTTTCTGCACGACTCAAACGGCTTCGCGGGACTTCTCCGCAGGGCGCTGGACACCGGCGAAGGGATTGCGGATCGCGAGCTGACTGTGCGACCGCCGGGCGCACCGCGCGAGTCGCGCACGCTCGACGTGACAATCACTCCATTGGAGGGACAGATCACCGGAACGCATCTGCTTCTCGAGCTGGCGGATACGACCCAGCGACAGCGCATCACGCGCGAGAACGATCTGCTCGCCCGGCTCGACAGCAGCCGACTCATGATTCGGCAGCTCGCACACGAGATCAAAAACCCGCTCGGTGGCCTGCGAGGTGCCGCGCAACTGCTCGAGCGCGAGCTCCGCGAGGTAGACCTGCGGGAATACACGCAGGTCATCATCGGGGAGGCCGACAGACTCGCGACACTGGTCGACTCGATGGCCGGCCCCACGCGCGCGCCGCAGAAGAGTCTCATGAACGTCCACGAGATCTGCGAGCACGTCTATCACCTGTTGCGTGCCGAGGCGCGCTCCGCCGTGAGCGTTGAGCGCGACTACGACCCGAGCCTTCCGAACGCAATGCTGGATCGCCATCAACTCATTCAGGCGCTCTTGAACGTGGCGCGCAATGCGCTGCAGGCCCTCGGGCACGCCGGGCGCATCGTTGTGCGCACGCGTGCCCTGACCAACGTCAGTATCGGTAGTGCGCGCCATCGCCTGGTCGCCAGCGTGCAGATCGAGGACAACGGTCCCGGTGTGCCGGAAGAGCTGCGCGCGAGCATTTTCTATCCCCTCGTCACCGGCCGTGCCAACGGCACCGGGCTCGGTCTCGCCGTCGCTCAGGAGCTCGTGACCCGCAACGGCGGTCTCATCGAGTTCGAGAGCCAGCCGGGGCGCACGATTTTCACTCTGCTGCTACCACTCGGAGAAGCCACATGAACGGCCAGTCACTACGCGTCTGGCTCGTCGACGACGATGCCTCCATCCGGTGGGTATTGGAACGTGCCCTGCGCAACGGCGGCATGGCGCCCCGCGCCTTCGAAGCTGCTGAGCCGGCGCTGGATGCGCTGCGCCGCGAAGTCCCGGACGTGCTGATCACGGACATCCGCATGCCCGGGCAGTCCGGCCTGGAGCTGCTGAAGAAAATCCGGGACGCGCGACCGGCGTTGCCGGTGATCGTCATGACGGCGCACTCCGATCTGGGGAGCGCGGTGTCCGCCTACGAAGGCGGCGCGTTCGAGTACCTGCCCAAGCCCTTCGACATCGACCAGGCTGTCGCATTGGTGCGGCGTGCGGCGCACGCCAACTCCCAGATCGGCGGGGATCCCTCGGCAACACCGAAGATTCCTGAGCTCCTGGGCCGAGCACCTGCCATGCAGCAGGTGTTTCGCGCTATAGGACGGCTCGCGCGCTCCAGCT
>CAZLYG010000657.1:0-2576 GCA_964563075.1 uncultured Steroidobacteraceae bacterium
CCCGAGACGCAGCCCCTGGGTGGCGCTGGCGCTGAGATTGAGCACGATCTTGCCATCCTTGACGTAGGCCTGCGGGACCTCGGCATCCGGCCGCTGAGCGTCGACGATGACGTGCGGTGTGTGGCCGCAATCCGTCATCCACTCATGCATGGCTCGCAGCAGATACGGTCGCTTGCTCGGAGCGTTGGACATACGCGGTTAGGGCGTCAGAGAAGCCGCATTTCCTGTTCGGTGTCGGACAGGCTCTCACGGAACGCAGGCCGCGAAAAGATCAGGCCGGCGTACTTGATGATCGGCTGTGCGGTCGGCGGGAGGTCGATCTCGTAGTGCGGCAGGCGCCACAGCACCGGCGCGATCGTCGCATCGACCAGCGAGAACTCATCGGACAGGAAGTACGGCTTGACTTTGAACAGCTCGGTGCTTTGCAGAATGGTATCGCGCAGGATCTTCTTCAGCCGCACGGTCTGCTTCTTGTCGGGCTCCTGCTCGATCTGCTGCACCAGGGCATACCAGTCGCGCTCGATCCGGTAGAGGGCGAGGCGGAACTGGGCGCGTGTGACCGGGTCGACCGGCATCAGCGGCGGGTGCGGAAAGCGCTCATCGAGATATTCGATGATGACGCGGGAGTCATACAGCACCAGATCGCGATCGACCAGTGTCGGCACGCTGTGATAGGGATTCAGGTCGAGCAGGTCCTCGGGAAACTTGCCTGGCTCGACGCTCACGATGTCGATGCTGATCCCTTTTTCGGCAAGCACGATCCGCGTGCGATGACTCCACGGGTCATTGGGCGCGGAAAACAACGTCATGATGGAACGTCTGCTCGACAAATTTCCGCCCCCGCGATCCGCTGCAGGGTCCTGCCCCGGCAGCCGCGTTGCCGATTATCCATCAACTGCAGGAGCTCGCCGCTCGAGCGCACCTCCTGCCGCTTCAGTGAACGTCTTTCCAGTATTCCTGCTTCATCAACCACGCCAGCCACGTGAGCATCAGCAGGAACAGCACTACCCAGATACCCAGCGCGTGCCGCTCCATCTGGGTCGGCTCGGAGGCGTAGTCCAGGAAGTTCACGGTATCACGGACGAAGGCATCGTACTGCGCTTCGGTCATGCTCCCGGGTGCGACCTGCTCGAAATGGTCAAATTGCGGCTCGCTCTTGCCGTTTGCCCCCGGAACGTTCTTGTAGACCGCCTTCTTCAGCCCCTCCAGCGAGGAGAGGATGTCCGGCATTGCAATGTTGGGCAGCTGCAGATTGTTCGTGCCGGTGGGCTTGCTCGGATCGAGGTAGAACGTCTTGAACAACCGGTAGACGTAATCCTTGCCCCGCTCGGCCACCATCAGCGACAGGTCGGGGGGCGCTTTGCCGAACCAGTCCTCCGCATCTTTCGACGGCATCGGTGTGGAGAGATAGCTGGCCGGCGTGTCGCCTGCGGGAATGATCTCCTGCAGCTCGTTCGAGGGAATATTCAGGTCGGTCCCGATCCGCGACCACCGCACGTACTTCAGCGAGTGGCAGCCCATGCAATAGGCAGCAAAATTGCGCGCCCCGCGCTGCAGCGACGCAGTGTTCGCGACGCTGGTGCCGGCCGTCCAGGACTCCCAGTCGGTGGGCTCCGCCGAAGACGCTTCCGCCTTCGAGGCCTGCCCCTTTGTCGCCGCCGCCTCATCGGCTGCCCACGCGTTACCGCCGATCAGCAGCAAAGCCAGGGTGCACGCACCCAGCACACGCACAAGCTTACCGCTGCGACCGATCTCAATGAGCATGATAGACCACTCTCTCAGGCACCGGCTTCGGCGTATCCCAGCGCGACCACCACCACATTCCGGCCCAGAACAGGAAGTACAGCCCCGTGAAGATGCGGCCGATGACCACGTAGAGCCCTTCCGGGGGCCGCATGCCCATGAAGCCCAACCCCACGAAGGAGATCACGAACACGGCCAGGGCGACTTTGGCAATCCAGCCCTTGTAACGGATCGACTTGACCGGTGAGCGGTCCAGCCAGGGCAGAAAGAAGAACGCCACGATCGCCAGCAGCATCGCCAGCGTGCCCAGGCGTTGATCGGGCATCGCACGCAGAATCGCGTAGAAAGGCGTGAAGTACCACACGGGTGTGATATCCGGAGGTGTCGACACCGGATTGGCGGGCTCGAAGTTGGCCGACTCCAGGAACAGGCCACCGAAGGTGGGCGCATAGAACACGATGATGGCGAAGATCACCAGGAAGGCGGCGATGCCGACCGTATCCTTCACCGTGTAGTACGGGTGGAACGGAATACCGTCGAGCGGGTGGCCGTTCGGCCCGACCTTCGCCTTGATCTCGATGCCATCGGGGTTGTTCGATCCCGTGCGCCGCAAGGCGATCAGGTGCAGCCCGACCAGCGCGAGCAGAATCAGCGGTATGGCCACGACATGCAGCGCGAAGAAGCGGTTTACCGTGGCATCGGCGATGGCGTAGTCGCCCCGGATCCACTCGACGAGCCCCGGCCCGATCACCGGGATGGTGCCGAAGAGGTTGACGATCACCTGCGCGCCCCAGAACGACATGTTGCCCCAGGGCAGCACGTAGCCCATGAAC
>CAZLYG010000658.1:0-2575 GCA_964563075.1 uncultured Steroidobacteraceae bacterium
GACGCTCGAGGATGAAGTGCGCGCGCTCCGGGCCGTGCGCCTTCAGCACCGAGTCGATCGACTCGAGCCATTCCTGAGTTTCCGTGGGATCGAAATCTTCCAGCTTGGGAGGTTCTGTCATGCTGTCTGCCCGGGGTATACGCGGCGCATCTACCGTCGCGTCCGCGCTTCGCCAAGCCAGGAATTAAACACTAGAATAGGATGCGCTGACGGCGGTGAGGTAGCCAAAGGGTGGCCACGGGTTGACTAGGGAAATCGCGACCACACAAGCGGCGCAATGATCCGGGTTTCACCCGCGATGGTCAAGCAACCAGGGCCCACGATGCCTCTACTTCCCACAGCACAAACCCTGCAGATTCGTCGCGCTGCCAGCCCGAACACGGGCACGCTTGATGCGCTGCTCGTGATCGTGCCACCAGCGGCCGGCCCGAGGACTTTCTCGAGTCTTCCTGAGGCGCAGCGCTGGCAGGAGCTGCACGCACGCTCGGCGCCCCGCTCTGGAACGCTGCGCAGCACGGCTCTCGCGAATCGGCGTCATACACTTGCCGTGCTCGGGTATATTGGGGCGGACGCGAGCCATTTCGAGAGGCTCGCGCTCGCCGGGCGGCTGCTCAAGGAGATCGGGCAGCATCGCGTCGAGACGCTGGGGCTCGCCGTTCTGGGCATGACGGAGCCCGCCAGCGCCGCTTCTCTGGAGGCGCTGCTCGCCGCGGCGCTCGCACAGGCCTTCCCGCTACCGAATTTCCGCTCATCCAAACGTGATGAGCCTCTCATCAAGCGCGTTTTTCTGCTGGCGGGCGGCGACTTCGATGTCCGCTACGCGGCCGCATCTTCTCGCGGCAACAATCTCGTTCGCTGGCTGACAGCACTGCCGCCCAACATGCTCGACTCGCGTTCGTATCATCGTGCGATTGCCGAACTTGCGCGGGAGCACGGGCTGGCGTTTCGCTGGCTGGATGAGCGGGCGCTGAAGCGTGCGGGGGCCAATGCTTTCCTCGCCGTCAGCTCCGGCAATGCACGCCCGAGCGCCGGCATCGCGCATCTGCGATACCGTCCCGCGCGCCGCAAGGCCGCTCCCTCTCCGGACATCGCGCTGGTGGGCAAGGGCATTCTGTTCGACACGGGAGGCATCAACCTCAAGCCGCACAAGTCGATGCTCGACATGCACACCGACATGTCCGGAAGCGCCGTCGCTCTCGCAACGCTGCTGGCGCTCGCCGAGCTGCGCGCGCCCATTGCGGCAGATGCATGGCTCGCCATCACTGAGAACGACATTGGACCGAAGGCATACCGCCCGCAGGAGGTGGTGCGCGCGAGTAATGGCGTCACTATCCAGGTTATCCACACGGACGCGGAAGGAAGAATGGTGCTCGCCGATACGCTCGCGCTCGCCAGCCGCACTCGGCCGCGATTCATGATTGATTTCGCGACGCTCACGGGCGCGTGCGTGTACTCGCTCACGGAAAGAATGAGCGGCGTTCTCACCAACACGCCGGCCCTGGTGCCCAAGCTGCTGGAAGCGGGACGCTCGAGCGGCGAGCGTGTCTGGAATTTCCCGTTCGACGCCGATTTCGACAGCGACATCGAGAGCAAGGTGGCCGATGTCGTGCAGTGTGCCGTGGATGGCAAGGGCGATCACATCCTGGCGACACGCTTCCTGAGCCGCTTCGTGCCGCAGCAGATACCCTGGGCACACGTCGACCTGTCCTCGGCGACACGCAACGGCGGCCTCGGGCATGTCAACACCGATGTCACCGGCTTCGGTGTGCGCTACGCGTTGGACCTGATTGTCAGGCAGAACGTCCTCGAGGGTCTGGAGCGATGACCACTCTTAGTCTGCGCCGCCCCGATGACTGGCATCTGCACCTGCGCGACACAGATGCGCTGCAAGCCGTTCTTCCCTACACGTCCGCTCGCTTTGCGCGCGCGATCGTCATGCCCAATCTCAAGCCGCCGGTCACGACGACGGCGCACGCGCTGGCCTATCGCGAGCGGATCTTGAGCGCCTTGCCGCCTGGATCGCAGTTCGAGCCCCTGATGACGCTGTACCTCACTGATCGCACCGATCCGGCGGAAGTCGACCGTGCCAAAGCGAGCGGGCACGTTCATGGGTTCAAGCTCTACCCCGCCGGAGCCACCACGAACTCGGATGAGGGCGTGACGGACATCCGCCGCATCGATGCGGTGTTGGCTCGCATGGCCGAGATCGGCGTCATCCTGCAGGTACACGGCGAAGTAACGAGCCCCGCTGTCGATGTATTCGATCGCGAAGCGCGCTTCATTGACAGCGTGCTCGCCCCGCTCGTCGATCGCTTTCCGAGCCTGCGCATCGTTTTCGAGCACATCACGACACGCGCGGCGGCGGAGTTCGTTCGCAACGCCCGCCCTGGGGTCGCAGCCACCATCACTCCGCAACATCTGCTGATGAATCGCAACGCATTGTTCACCGGCGGAATCCGCCCGCACCACTATTGCCTGCCCGTGCTCAAGACGGAAGCAGATCGGCGCGCCCTTCTGGAAGTCATCGCCAGCGGCGACCCTCGGTTCTTTCTCGGTACCGACAGCGCTCCGCATG
>CAZLYG010000659.1:0-2555 GCA_964563075.1 uncultured Steroidobacteraceae bacterium
AGCGCAGAGCTCGACGCACCACCACACTCCCGCCACCGCTCGATTTATCTCACCACCAAGGCGGTCGACCCGCTAGCGAGCGGTCACGGCGGAGCGTCCACCGAATTCACATAACGCGCGAGGATCTCCGGCAGGCGGAGCAATACCCAGTCCCGCGCGCATAAGTCACTGCCCGCGATTGCCTGTGCGAGCACGCCGACCGTCAGCGCCTCCAGAGCCGGAACTGCGACCGGCGCGTAGCTCAAATGCCACGGCTCGGGCATCACTCCGCCACGGTCGCGGGTATACGGACGAAAGAAGCCGAAGCGGCTCATGTTGAGCGTCAACCAGCTGTCCAGTTTGGCGAAAACGCCACGCGGCGCGAACTCCGCAGCCGTCAGTTGAGGACGGTATCCGGGCGGGCCGGCCGAGCGATCAACAAGGTCCACGTCGGTCCCCCAGTGGTGCCGGCTGGCGCCGGGCAATGCCGACCACAGCAGTATGGCCTCCACGAGCGCGCTCTCATCCAACCCCGCTCGGTCCAGCTCGCGGCCAGCGCGGTCCAGCAGCGGGCGCTCGCCCCTGTATTTCCCGTTCCAGATCGCCCTCTGGCGCTCGAAGTCGCGGAAGCTCGAGATGACCTCGAGCTCGATGCCGTCCTTGCGCGCCGCCGCCGCCATGGCGAGCAACGCCGGGCCGGCGCGGGAATGCACCGTGCATCGGAGTTCCGGCACCTCGATGACGTGCGAGGCGACGCGGCCTGTCAGCTGCTGTGAATCGAGCATTCCCGTGGATTTTAAGGCCTCAGCGGCTGCCGGCACCCACGGTAGCGTCAAAAAATCCGACAGACGGCAGCTCTTTGCGAAGTAGCCGTGGGGGCAGGTGGCGGTTAATATCCTTGGGAAGCGCAGTCAGCATGGCTCGCGATTGACCAGAACCAGGGGAAACTTCCGCGAGGCGGCGGGCGCCTTCCGGATCGTGTGTGAGCACAGTTACTCTCAAGTTGAAGTATGCGAGCGCGGCCTTCGTGGTCGTCTCTCTCGCCATGGTCGTCCTCGCCGCGCTGTTCGCGTGGCAGGACGACCTTGGGACGCGCCGCCTCGGCAACATGGCCGAGAGCTCGTTGCGGGAGCGTGTTGCGACCGAGCTCAGCGCGCGCGCTTCAGAGACCGCTCAGCATGCGGCAGATGCCGTCGCGAGCGCAGTGCAGTCACGTGATGCGGCCTCGCTGTCCCGTCACCTTCAGGAGTTCATGGACGACAGCACCGTCACGGAAATCGGGGTTACCGACACCGCCGGCGTGATTCTCTTCAGCTGGAAGCGCTCCGATCAAAGCAACACCGCAGTGCTGCGTTCCGAGGCCACCGCGCCGGTGCGCGAGATGGTCGAGACCATCCCGGGCGCGGCCACTCCGCACACCTTCGGTCAACTGCGTCTCGTGTTGGAACAGGCGTCGCCCCCCGCGGGCGCGACGCTGTCCGACCGGATGGCTTTTGCAAAGAACTCGCAGCTGCAGGACACACTGTTGCTCGCGGGAGCTCTCGCGCTGGGAGGCGGGCTCGTCGGTGCCGCGCTCGCGTGGCGCGCCGCTCGCAAGCTCGAGAGGCCGATAGTCACTCTGATCCGCGGCGTCGAGCGGATCGGCCAGGGCGACTACACGCGCCCGCTCGAGGTGCGACGCCGCGATGAGATCGGCGAGCTGCAGAAAGCGCTGGAGAAGATGCGCGCCCGATTGCGGCAAGGGACGATCAACAAGGACTATCTGCATAGCGTCCTGAACAGCATGACGGACGCTGTGTTCGTGACCTCGCCCGACGGTGTGATCAAGGTCGCGAACTCCGCGGCATGCAAGCTTCTGCAGTACGGCGAGGAGGAGATTCTCGGGCGCAGCATTGCAGCCGTCCTGGACGAGCGCGAGCGCGAGGGTTTCGACCTTCTCCAGGCTGCACAGGAGACACGCGAGACCGTCGTCCGTACGCGCACAGGCCAGACGATCCCGGTATCGCTGACGGGCTCACACATCGCGAGCGACGATCCACAGTTCCAGGGCAACATCTTCGTCGCACGCAATATCACTGACCGCAAGCGCGCCGAGCGCCGCATCCGCTATCTCGCCCGCTATGATGCCCTGACGAAGATTCCGAACCGGATGCAGTTCCACCATCTGCTGCAGCAGACCATTGCCCGCTCGTTGCGCAGCGGGCAGGTCGTGGCGCTGCTGTACCTGGACATGGATCGCTTCAAGGAAGTGAACGATACCTTCGGGCATGGTTCTGGCGATCGCGTGCTGGAAGTGCTGGCGGAGCGGCTCGCGCGAGCCCTGCCGAAAGACACCATCGTCGGCCGGCTCGCCGGCGATGAGTTTGCGCTGTTCGTCGATGGCTTGCCGGCAGACGCCGACAATCGCGGACCGATCGCTCACCTGGCGCGCGCCATCCTCACGGAGGTTGCACGCGCTTTCCAGCTCAACCAGCACGAAGTGTTTCTGACGGCGAGCATCGGCATCGCTTTCTGTCCGCGGGACGCCGAGAACGTCATCGATCTCATCCGCAACGCGGATGCCGCGATGTACTACT
>CAZLYG010000660.1:0-2547 GCA_964563075.1 uncultured Steroidobacteraceae bacterium
GTAGGTGATCTGCGGCGAGATGCCGCAGCCTCATTGAAGCACTGCGAAAAGGATACTCGACGGTCACCGGGCTATCGGGTGATCTGCGGCGAGATGCCGCAGCCTCATTGAAGCCGCGATATCGCGGCAGAGCGCGGCGCGCGCGTCATCCAGGTGATCTGCGGCGAGATGCCGCAGCCTCATTGAAGCCGCTATGCGCTTGTAGATGGCGGCGATCTCCGCATCGTGATCTGCGGCGAGATGCCGCAGCCTCATTGAAGCCACCAACGGGTGCAGCCCTAATTGGTCGAGTATCCTGTGATCTGCGGCGAGATGCCGCAGCCTCATTGAAGCCAATCGCCAAGATTGAGGGTAAGATCAAGCCATTCTGTGATCTGCGGCGAGATGCCGCAGCCTCATTGAAGCGGAGTGCCATCCTCGCCGATGGCTCGCCGTGATCTGCGGCGAGATGCCGTAGCCTCATTGAAGCCCTTCGATCCCGAAGCGCTTGTCGTATTGGCGATTGACCGTGATCTGCGGCGAGATGCCGCAGCCTCATTGAAGCTCGTACTATTCGGCGAGTCGTTCCTGATCGCCTTGTTGCGATCTGCGGTGACATGCCGCAGCCTCATTGAAGCAGCCAAGTGTGGGCTCGCATTGGGACGGCGCGCAAGTGATCTGCGGCGGCTGTGCGACGCAGCCTTGGCTCGCATAAAGCAACCGTCAGCGCCTTGTTCTCGTGGGGCGATCAAACCGCACGGTCTCCTCACGGTGTGCGGACGTCAATTGCTGCCACGAGCACACGCGCGCTGGGGGCGCGACTCCCGACAGGGAAAGGCGTGCCTCATCGAAGGCAGCAGCACGCGATTTTCTGATTCCTGTCCGTCACCATCTCCTGCCTTTTTCGACACAATCACCCGATTCACGGACTCCTTCGGTCCGGCTTAACGCCCTACATTGGCGTACATGGACGGCATCGCCGGTGGCAGCAGCGGTGGTGGAAGGAGTGGCTTGTGAGCGCAGCGGTACAGGAGGAAGGCCACATGTTGGAAGAGCGCGTAGCCAAGATCGAATCCGATGTCGAGCATCTCAAGACCGATGTGGAGCATCTGAAGACCGACGTGCGTGAGCTGCGGACCGACTTCCATTCCTTCAAAGTCGAGGTCACCCGCGAATTTGGTGCGCTGAAGGCACAAATCGAGTGGGTGCGCACCGCCATCGAGCAAAGCAAGCGATGGATGCTGCTCACCGGCTTGGGGCTGCTGGCGACGAGCGCCGGCACCCTGGCGACACTTGGGCGGATCATGAGGTGGTTCTAGCACCTCATCACGGCAAATCCGTGCTCCCCATCAAATACCGATCACACTCCCGCGCCGCCCCGCGGCCCTCGTTGATCGCCCACACCACGAGACTCTGCCCGCGCCGGCAATCGCCGGCCGCAAAAACACCTGGGACACTCGTAGTGAACCGCCCGTGCTCCGCCACAATGTTGGAGCGCGCGTCCGTCTGAACCCCCAGCTCCTTCAGAAGCGGCTGTTCCGGCCCCAGGAACCCCATCGCCAGCAGCACGAGATCAGCCGGAACCTCCTGCTCGCTCCCCGCCACCTCCGCCGGCGCAAAGCGCCCGTTGGAGTCTTTCTGCCAGGCGATCTGCACAGTCGTGAGTGACTGCACCCGACCCGCCGCATTGCCGTTCAGCTTCTTCACCGTGGTGACGTACACACGCGGATCGGACCCAAACCGGGCCGCAGCCTCTTCCTGCCCGTAATCCAGCTTGTACACCTTGGGCCACTCCGGCCACGGGTTGTCATCGGCGCGCTCCATGGGCGGCCGCGGCAGGATCTCGAATTGCGTGAGGCTCTTGCACCCCTGGCGCATCGCCGTGCCCACACAGTCAGTACCGGTGTCGCCGCCCCCGATCACCGCGACATGGCAATCACGCGCATGGATAGGACTATGATCCGCGCCCCCATTGAGAAGCGCCTTCGTATTCGCGGTGAGGTATTCCATTGCGAAGTGGACACCCCGCAGGTTGCGGCCCGGCACCGGCAGATCGCGCGCGTTGGTCGCACCAGTGCAGATCACAACGGCGTCGAAATCCTTGAGCAGCAGCAGCGTCTCGACGTTCTCACCGACGCGCGCGTTGCATAGGAATTTGACGCCTTCCTTTTCCATCAGCTCGATGCGCCGCATGACGACGGCCTGTTTGTCGAGCTTCATGTTCGGAATGCCGTACATGAGGAGGCCGCCCGGGCGGTCGTCGCGCTCGAGCACCGTAACTGTATGTCCCGCGCGGTTGAGCTGCGCTGCGGCAGCGAGTCCTGCAGGACCCGAGCCGATGACGGCGACCTTCTTGCCCGTGCGCACGGCAGGAGCTTCAGGAACAATCCAGCCCTGCTCCCAGCCGCGATCCACGATGGCGTTCTCGATGGTCTTGATCGCGACCGGCGGCGCGTTGATGCCGAGCACGCACGAGCCCTCGCACGGCGCGGGGCACACTCTCCCGGTGAACTCCGGAAAATTGTTTGTCCGATGCAGCCGCTCGAGCGCTTCGCGCCACAGGCCGCG
>CAZLYG010000661.1:0-2546 GCA_964563075.1 uncultured Steroidobacteraceae bacterium
GCTGCAGGCGGGTGCGAGCGCGCCAGAAATGGAAGCCGTCGCGTCGCATCGCGTCCCACTCGTACAGCGGATTGCCCCATAGCTGGCCGGTCTCGGAGAAATAGTCGGGCGGCACACCGGCAACGGCGCGCGCGCGACCGTCGTGCCCGAGCTGAAACTGACCGCGATGTGCCCAGGTCTCTGCGGAATCGGGGGCCACGTAGAACGGCAGATCGCCGAACAAACGCACCCCGCGATGGTGAGCGTGCTCGCGCAACCTGCGCCACTGCGTTGCGAATGCAAACTGCTCGCGCTTCACTCGCCACAGCTGCTCGTGCAGCTCAGCACTTGCGCGTTGCACCGCCTGCAGCTCGCGGTCACGCAACTCTGGAGGCCAGGTCCACCACGGCGCTCCGCCGTAACGCTCGCTGAGCGCCTGGTACAAAGCGTAATCGTTGAGCCAGTACTGCGCGCTCTGCAGGAACGACTCGAACTCACCGCCGCTGCAATCGGGCCACTCCTGGGAATCCAGCAAGTTGGGATTGCCGGCAAAATCCGAGCGGACCCAATAGGGTGAGCCATCGGATCCGGTGGGTCCGAGCGGCAATGTCTGCCACACGCTGAACCCCGCGTCGGCCAGCCAGTCGATACAGGCGCGGCCCCCGCGGCCCAACGGCGCTTCCAGCGAGCCCAGGTGCAGGAGAACGCCCGCGCGGCGCCGATCGAATACGCCCAGTCTCATGACGTCAGATCGCGCGTCGCATGGTCCCGCCGTGCTCCGGCGTGCCGCGGCCAACGGAAATAGGCTCGGAAAGCGTCTCCGGGACCGCCAATCCCATCAGGCTGTAGAGATTCATGAGTTGCCGTCGGAAGAGCCGGTCGAACTGGTTCACGGCATCCTGGGGGTTGTAGTCGCCGAACCACCAGAACCAGTCCGAGCTCTCGCACAGCGCAAGCTGATGCTCGAGCGCCACGGTCGCATCGTGACCGAGTGTGCCCGAGCGGACCACGCGATCGAATTCGATCTTCGCATCGCACAGCAGATCCCAGGCCCTGTTCTTCGCCGGATCTCCCATCCATGTCGCCAACGTACCGTGCACCCAGCTGCCGGCGGTCACGCGTTGCAGGGGCGTTGGCTGCAGGCCGCGCGTGAGGCATTCCGAGAGCGTCGTCAACTCGATCCGCGGATGTGCGGTGAGGCCGGCGTACAACGCGCGCAGGAAATAGTAGCCGTTGAATGGATAGTGCTCCCAGGCATTCTCGCCGTCGAGCGCAATGAGCACCGCATGATTGGGCGAGTCGCCATACTTCTGTGCCAGCTGGCTCAGCTCGTTGACGAGGTTGTGAGCGGCATCGTCACCGTGCCAGGTCGCGTAGGTGAAACCAATCAGATCTGACAGAGTGTCGTCGCGAAAGAAGCCACTCAGCTTGGACTGAGGCAGCGTGTACGGCTTGTTGAAGGCGAGCGCATCCTCCGCACTTTGGGGCGGCAGGCTGTTGCGCAGCACGTTTGAGCTCGTTGCCGCCCAGCGAAAGCCGGAAGCTTCCAGCAGCTCGAGCGTACGTCGGCTGACCGCCCCTTCCGAGGGCCAGCAGCCGACAGGTCGCACGCCGAAGGCCGCGGTAAACACGCGAAGCCCTTCCCGGATGTGCCACTCGGCGCGTTCGGCACCTCCCGGATAGAAGGCATGCCGCGGCAGATGCATGCTCGGCACCGCATCGCGAGCACACTGGAAGTCCAGAAGGAGCGGCACGATCGGATGGGCGTAGGGGGTCATCGACAGCTCGACCTGCCCGTTTTCCGCAAGCCGCCGAAACCGCGGAATCACGGCGCTCATCAGGTCGCCAATCAACACGAGTAGCTGGCGCCGCTGCGTCGGAGTGAAGTCGCGGCCCTGCTCGGTAAGGGCGCTGACGAGAGGATGCGACCTGCGCACGGTATCGCCGAGCCACGCGAGGTGATACCAGACGCCCAGGTCGTAGATGAGCTGCGCCGAGGCGTAACGCACACGCCCCGGTGTCGCCAGCATTTCTGCGATCGTCGCCAGCTCCAGATAGGGGCCAAAACGCTCGATCATCTGCTTGCGCTGCGCGCGCAGGCACGCCTTCAGCAGCTCGAGGCGTTGCGCCGGCTCCTGGGGCACGGGGTCCGGCCCAAGGACGTTGAGCACCGGATCCGGCAACGGCGTGCCGTTGTGCAGATGCTCCTGAATACGCCGTGCCAGCTCATCCAGTTGCTCGAGCAGCACGGGCGTGAAATTGATGACGGCCCGCGCTGCCGGATTGGCCTCCAGGTGCGCGGCCATGTCCGTGTAATCCTTGATGGCATGCAGATACGTCCAGGGAAGAACGTACTGGCCGGACAAGGCGTCGCGGTACTGCGGCTGATGCATGTGCCACAGCAGGACAACGGGCAGACGTCCCTGTGCCGTCATTGCGGGGATGCCTGCAACCTGCGCAGCATGTCTGGAGTCACCAGCACGACGCCTTTTTCCGTGACGTCGAAACGCTGCCTGTCCGCTGCGCGATCGACGCCGATCTGCATGCCGTCGGGGATCTCGCAGCCC
>CAZLYG010000662.1:0-2542 GCA_964563075.1 uncultured Steroidobacteraceae bacterium
TGTAAGCGTCTGAGCCTGGCCGCATAGCCGGCCGGACTCGCAGTCCGGATGATGTGCTACGTGGGCACATCGTAGGTGTCCACGTAGGGTTTAGGTGGACACCTCCACAGAAGAGACCGTCTCGACGGATTCCCTCGGCCGCCGCACCGGGCCTCGCCGTCAGCATACCTTGCAAGAGAAGCGACGGATCGTCGAAGAGACCCATGTTCGTGGTGCGTCGGTGTCCACGGTCGCACGGCGCCACGACGTCAACCCCAACCAGGTGTTCGCCTGGCGGCAGCTGTATCGACAGGGGTTGCTGGATCCGAAGGCCAATCCGGAGAGCACGGCACCGCTGCTGCCAGTGAAGGTAAGCACTCCGACGTTGATGCCGACCGAGCGTGCCCGGCGAGGGCCGCGCGAGAGTTCGGCGGAGCAACCGCCTGGAGGCATTGAGATCAAGCTCGCCAACGGCCACAGCATTGTGGTGCATGGGCAGATAGATCCAAAGTCCCTGGCTCGAGTGATTGAGGTTCTGGTGCGGCGATGATTGCGCTGCCGGCAGGTGTGAAGGTGTGGCTCGCAGCCGGCGCGACAGATATGCGCAAGGGTTTCGATGGTCTTGCTGCGCTCGTACAGACACAGCTCGCTGAAGATCCCTTCTCCGGTCAGCTCTTCGTCTTTCGTGGTCGCGCCGGGGATCGGGTGAAGATCCTGTGGTGGAGTGGCGATGGGCTATGTTTGTTTGCCAAGCGCCTTGAGCGCGGACGCTTCGTGTGGCCACACGCTACGCACGGGGCGGTGTCTCTGACGGCGGCGCAGTTGTCGATGTTGCTCGAGGGCATTGATTGGCGGCACCCCGTGCGTAGCGCGGAAGCGCCGCAGTTCGCGGTGTGAAAAATGCCTTATTTCGTAGGCTTTTTCTGTGGCTTGACCGCATGCGTGTTGGTATACTATCTCATGCCTCGCGAAGCGCTGCCGACCGATGTAGAGAGCTTGCAGAAGCTCCTGTTGGCCGCCCGCGATAAGGTCCAAAGCCTCTCCGCCAAGCTACGCTCGCGCGATGTGCTCATCGAGCAGTTGAAGCTGCAACTGGCGCGCCTCAAGCGGATGAAGTTCGGTCGCTCATCTGAAGCACTCGACGCGCAGATCGCGCAACTGGAGTTTTCTCTCGAGGAGCTCGAAGCCAATGCGGCTGATGCGGCCCCGCAGAGTGAGGCGCAAAGCGTAGCCGGCAAGCCCGCTCGCAAGCCTTTACCTGCGCACCTGCCGCGGGAGTCGCACGTGCACGAGCCTCCCAGTGGCACCTGTCACTGCCCAAAGTGCGGCGGAACGCTGCGCGCACTCAGCGAAGATGTCTCGGAGGTGCTTGAGTACGTGCCCGAGCATTGGAAGGTGCACCGGCATGTGCGTCCGAAGTACTCCTGCGGCAGCTGCCAGAGCGTGGTGCAAGCGAATGCGCCCTCACGGCCGATCCAGCGCAGCTACGCAGGCCCTGGACTGCTCGCACACGTGATCGTGTCCAAGTACTGCGATCATCTGCCCTTGTACCGGCAGAGTCAGATCTATGCCCGTGAGGGGCTCGAGCTCGATCGCGCCACGATGGCGGAGTGGGTCGGATTACTGGCGCAGCTCATCGAGCCGTTGGTGGAGGCGCTCGGGGATTACGTGATGGTGGCCGACAAACTCCACGCGGATGACACACCCATCCCGGTGCTGGCGCCCGGCACCGGGAAGACTAAGACCGGGCGACTGTGGACGTATGTGCGGGATGATCAGCCCAGCGGCAGCACCGATCCGCCGGCGGTGTTCTTCCGTTACTCCCCGGATCGCACCGGTGAGCGACCGCGCGAGCATCTGAGCCATTTCCGCGGCGTTCTACAGGCTGACGGCTACGCCGGTTTCCAGGGGCTCTACGATCGGCAGCACGAGCCGCTCCTCGAAGCAGCCTGTTGGGCGCATGCCCGACGTAAGTACTTCGATCTGCATGCCTCTACCGCCTCCCCGGTGGCGCTGGAGGCACTCGAGCGCATCGCAGCGCTGTATAAGATCGAAGCGCAGTGCCGCGGCAAATCCCCCGCCGAGCGCCGCGCCGCTCGCCAGGAACACGCTGTGCCGCGACTGGAGAAGTTGCGCGAGTGGCTCGAGGCAACGCTTCGCAAGACCTCCAAGAAGTCCGACCTCGCCAAGGCGATCCGCTACACGCTCTCGCGATGGACGGCGCTGACTCGCTACTGCGAAGACGGACGCATTGAGATCGACAACTCGGCCGCTGAACGCGCCCTACGCGCAGTGGCCCTCGGAAGAAAAAACTACCTCTTCGCAGGATCTGACGCCGGCGGCGAACGCTCCGCCGCGTTCTACAGCCTCATCGGTAGCGCCAAACTCAACGGCATGGACCCGGAGGCGTATTTGCGCGAGGTGTTCACGCGCATCGCCGAGCACCCGATCAACCGAATCGCAGATCTCCTACCCTGGAATCTGGCGCCTGGCGCAGCGGCCGCCATCAAATCCGCAGCCTGAGCCGCTAGCCGTCAAGACGGCCGACGCGAGACGCTTACAA
>CAZLYG010000663.1:0-2542 GCA_964563075.1 uncultured Steroidobacteraceae bacterium
TTGCGATAGGTCCCGGACCATCTGGCGAGTGTCCAAGCGCATCTGGCCTGCTGGCTCAGGGGGATGTGAGCGCGGCGCACCGACTCCCAGAACTCGCGCAGCTGGCGGAAGTGCGGAAACACCAGTCCGCGCGCGTTGCGGGCATCCAGCCAGCGGGTGCGTTCGGCGCGCGAGGCGTAGACCTGATGCGAGCGGTCGGCGTGCTCGCGATTGATGAACAGCGGTTCTGGAATCTCAACCAGCCGCCCGTGCAGTCCCAACTCCGCGATAATGACGCGGTCATAGTCGGCGAACGCTCCCAGCAGCGCCGTCCGGCGGAGCACGTCCGAGCGGGTGAGGCCGCACCAGGGTTCGCACAGGTGCTCGAGGCGGATGCCCTCGCGAAAGCGCGCTACACGATCGCTGGAATCCATCACGACGCGGCTGCGGCGCACGCCGATGGTGGTACCGGTTCCATCGATGTCCCGGCACGAGCTGAAACACGATACGACCGACGGGTCGCGATCGAGAACTTCCAGACAACGCTCCAGGTACTGCGGAGCGAGCGCATCGTCGTGCGCGAACCACATGAAGTACTCGGTGCGGGAGAGCCTGAACACCTCGTTGAAGTTCCACACGATGCCGCGATTCGTCTGGGCTCTGTGATAGTCAACACGCGGGTCGCGACTGGCGAATTCCTCGCAGATCCGCTGCGTAGCGTCAGTGGAGGCGTTGTCGGAGATCACCAGCAGGAAATCGCGGTAAGTCTGCGCAAGCACCGACTCGATGGCGGCAGCCAGAAAATTCTGCCCGTTGTACACGGGCAGTCCAACGGAGATCCGCGGCCGCTGCCCGGAGGCTAGCTTGCCCTCAGCCGGCTGAGAAACTGTTGCGCCGGCTAGCGCGGCGCCCGTACGGCTATTCACGGCTGAGCCACAACACTGCATTCCCATCGATGGGGGACTTGAAAGAGGCCTCGCCGCGCACAGTCACCTCGCCACGCGCTACGACACGATGTATCGCAGGGTCGAACCACTCGTATCGATACGTGCCATCCGCTGCCTGCAGCGTGAAGCGATGCCCCAGGAGCCACGCGACCGCCCTGTCCCGCAGGCGCTCGGGCGCGGGCGAAAAAACCAGGTACTGGTGGGGGCCCGCCAGACACGAGCCGCCGTCACTGACCAGATGCCCCTGCGGGGTCATGTCGGTCAGATCGAGCTTGGCCGCGTACTCGCTCACATCGGTGAGAGCGTCGCGAATCGGGTCCCAGTAGGGATCGAGACGGCCGTTGTGCGGGGCATTTCTGCCGGGCTGTGGCAGCAGGTAAGGATCCATGAACAGCAGGTTGTGGCCGGTCGCGAAGTTCTCCCAGACCCAGCCGATCTGGCCGCTCGCTCCCGCCGAGCGCAACGCAGACGGACCGAACGAGTGATCGGTGTCGTTGATCACTACCTTGTGGCCCGTGGCATCCGGCGGCAGGCGCGCGAAGGGCGAGATCCAGTCCGCGGCACTCGCAGCCAGTGCCGCATCGGTGCCATCCGGGAACTGCGCCGTCATGCCGACAGGATGCCGGAAGGGCTTGCTGGCCTCGTAGTCCTTCACCACGCCGATGATGTGGTACTGCCAGGCGGTCGAGTAGGCGCCTGCCTCGTTGGCGACTTCGTACAGCACGTTGTCGAGATCGTTGACGGTATCGATCATCTTGCGCACATAGGCGTCCTGCACCGCCAGCGCCTGCGACTTCGCCAGGTTCTGCGAGGACGTTCCGGAACCGCCCACGCCGTTGATGTTGTTACCGGTATCCAGCGGGAAGCCATCGGTGCTCCTGCGGTGATACTGCAGCCCGAAACCATCGAACAACATCACCGACACGTAGATCCCGCGCTCGCGCGCCGCCACGACCCGCGAGCGCACGAGATCGAAGTACGACTGATCGAAGCGGCTCAGATCGAACTTCGGCTTGCCGTCGCTGGCGATTCCAGGACCCGTACGCGGCCATGGGAAAGGTCGGCAATCGAGGAAAGTGCCGTGCGGGAGCGAACAGGTCCACAGGCGAAAGAAGTTGTAATGATGGCGCACGAGGAAATCCAGGTATGCGCCGTAGTCGAACCGAACGGGTGCCTGCCGCCGGTCGTCGTATTGTTGCAGATCGAGCCAGTTGTGCGCGCCCACGAGCAGCACTGCTTTGCCGCTCCCGTCGGTAAAATAGCGGGGATTTCCCGTCAGGACTCGCAGCGGCCCGCGCGCCGACGCCGTCGCGGGACACGCGTGCGCCGTCGCGAGGCACGCGTGCGCCGCCGCGGCGCTCGCGTATGCCGAGCGCTCACCCAGGACGACAAGTAACGCCGTCAGGATTGCGACGAGCGCACGCGGCGAGATCGGATACCTGAGACTTTGCATGCAGGATTGTGCGAGCTAGCGCGACGGCCCCGACTGTGGCCCCACGTCCGCGGCGCGTTGCAACCAGACCTCGCGCCAGTAAGGCAGGATCCGTCGCGGACACAACAGGCGGCGCTCGCTGTAGCACGAGGTGCAGTAGGTGCCTTCCAACGTCACCGAGGGC
>CAZLYG010000664.1:0-2536 GCA_964563075.1 uncultured Steroidobacteraceae bacterium
CCCAGGGCGCCCGGGGTGTCCTTGACGTAGCCGGCCACGCCCTCATTGCCCTTCGCTCCGATGCCCACCGGCCACTGCACGGAGGTATTGGCGCCGACGCTCTCCTTGAACTTGGGGCTGGACTTCGAGAGGTAGTCCGTGAACAGGAAGTTGGTGCCGGAACCCTCGGAGCGGTACACCGGAGCGATCGCCGTGTTCGGGAGCGCGAGCTGCGGGTTGAGCTTCTTGATCCGCGGGTCGTTCCACTTGGTGATGTCGCCCAGGTAGATACTGGCGACAGTAGCGCCATCGAGCGTGAGCTGACCAGGTGCGACGCCCTTGATGTTCACCACCGGCACCACGCCGCCGATGATCATGGGGAATTGCACGAGGCCGGCCTCATTGAGCTCCTGAGGCTTCAAAGGCATGTCGGAAGCACCGAACGTCACGGTTTTCGCCTTGATCTGCTTGATCCCGGCGCCGGAGCCGATCGACTGGTAGTTCAGGCCGATGCCTGTCTGCTTCTTATAGGCGTCCGCCCATTTCGCGTAGATCGGATACGGGAAGGTGGCGCCGGCACCGGAGATGTCCGCTGCCTGTACGGCCACGGCGGCCGTGGCCAACGCCACCGCACTCGCTGCCGCAACCCAGATCCGTTTGGCTGTTCGATTCATGACGTACCCCTTTGCGATTCTCAATCGGTGGCGCGCGGCACCGCCTTGGGCAACCGTGTCCGCCTCGAGCGCATTAAATGATCGCAATGTGACGTTCTGATGACACGGAGGTCGGCGTCCGCGGAGGCCGCGGGCGGCGTACATTTCAGGTTTGTGACGCTGATGTCGCCTGCGTTTTTTTCCTCGCGGCGCGCGCATTGCTCGTTTTGGGCTTGCCCGCGTGCGCTGGTGGCCGTATAACGCGAGCCGCTTGCGATGTGGTTGCTTAAGTACCAGGACAGCACGCCGAATCGATGTCTCAAACCCTTGAGCTGACTCAGAATCTGATGGCCCGCCGTTCCGTGACGCCGGCGGATGAAGGTTGCCAGGACGTGATGATCGGGAGGCTCGAGGCCCTCGGGTTCCGGATCGAGCGGCTGCGCTACGGCAATGTCGAGAACTTCTGGGCCCGCCGCGGCAGCGACGGCCCGCTGTTCTGTTTTGCCGGACACACCGATGTCGTGCCTACCGGGCCCCTCGAGGAGTGGCGTACCGATCCGTTCGTCCCCTCGATACGCGACGGCGTGCTTTTCGGCCGTGGCGCCGCGGACATGAAAAGCGGGCTCGCCGCGATGATCACGGCGACGGAAGAGTTCGTAGCCACCCATCCGCAGCACAAAGGCTCGATCGCCTATCTGATCACCAGCGACGAGGAAGGTCCCTCCGTCGATGGGACGAAGCGTGTGGTGGAGACGCTAAGCTCACGCAACGAGCGCATCGACTGGTGCATCGTCGGGGAACCCTCGAGCGAGCAGCTCATGGGGGACACGATCAAGGTCGGCCGCCGCGGCTCCTTCAGCGGCCGGCTCACGGTGCACGGTGTCCAGGGCCATGTCGCCTACCCTCACCTGGCCGAGAACCCCGTGCACACCCTTGCGCCGGCTCTCGCCGAGCTCACCAGCCGCGAATGGGACAAGGGCACCGAGCACTTTCAGCCGACCACGTTTCAGGTCTCGAATCTGAACGCCGGAACGGGCGCACCGAACGTCATCCCCGGCGAATTGAAGGCGCGCTTCAATCTCCGCTACTCCCCGGTGCAGACCCAGGAAGGCCTGAAGGAAGTCGTCGAGAGCATCCTGCGCAAGCACAAGGTGCGCTTCTCGATCGAGTGGTATGTCTCCGGTGAGCCCTTCTATACGCCTCCTGGCCGTCTCTCGGAGGCTGTCGGCGCCGCCGTGCAGGATGCGGTGGGGTTACGGCCGAAGCTCTCGACCGGCGGCGGAACGTCCGATGGGAGATTCATCGCTCCGCTGGGAGCCCAGGTGGTAGAGCTCGGCGTGGTGAACACCACCATTCACAAGGTGAATGAGTGCGTGCGCATCGAGGAGATCGATGCGCTGCACCGCATGTACTTCAACGTACTGCGGAACTTGCTGACCTGAACGAGGACTCGCGGCGCCGGCCGTTCGTCGCGATCCCCAGCCATCCCAGGAACGCGGCCCAGAGCAGTACCCAGGCGGGCATGGGCACTCCGAGCACCTTGGTGACCTGGCTGCACTCGCCGCTCCCGCTGAGCACTTTGCCGATCAGCTGAAACACCGGAGTGAACTTCCACAGGACCGACAGCGGGGCCCCGCAAGAGGGAATCGAGCCCGGGGGCAGGCTCTGCACATACAGATGGCGCGCGGACACGCCGATCGTAGCCAGGGCGACGAGCGCGATGAGGACGGCGTAGACACGCGCTCCCCAGCCGCGCGAATTGTGGATACCGGCGATGAGGAACACGAAGCCCAGCGCCATGATGCCGATGCGCTGGAAAATACATAGCGGGCACGGATCCTCGCCGAGGTCGTACTGCGCGTAGAGCGCGTACGCCATCAGCCCGAAGCAGGCGAGAAATCCGA
>CAZLYG010000665.1:0-2533 GCA_964563075.1 uncultured Steroidobacteraceae bacterium
GACACGAGAAGGGGTCATTCACCGGAGCGGACTCACAGCGCCGCGGGCGCTTCGAGCAGGCCGACGGCGGCACCCTGTTTCTCGATGAGATCGGCGACATGTCCACACCGCTGCAGACGCGCTTGTTGCGAGTGCTGGCGGAGGGCGAGTTCTATCGCATCGGGGGGCAGACCCCTATCCGCGTCGACGTCCGCGTCATCGCGGCCACGCACCAGAACCTCCAGGACCGGGTTGCCCGTGGCCTGTTCCGCGAAGACCTCTACCACCGGCTCAATGTGATCAGGATCGAGTTGCCGCCGTTGCGAGCACGCGCGGAGGACATTCCGGATCTGCTGCATCACTACATGAACGTCGCGGCTCACGAGCTCGGAGTCGAGCCGAAGGCGCTGGCGCCGGAGGCGGAATCGAGACTGTCCGCCTACGGGTGGCCGGGCAACGTGCGTGAGCTGGTGAATCTCTGCAGGCGGCTGTCGGTGCTCGCGCCGGGGACCGAGGTGCGCGCCGAGGATCTGCCTGTGGAGCTGGGTGAGGCGGTCTCCTCTACGCCCACCGAGGCGGATTGGGCCAAGGCGCTGGCCAGCTGGGCGGACCGTCAGGCCATGAGCGGCAAGCGGCCATTGCTGGATGACGCGCAGCCGGAATTCGAGCGCGTGTTGATTCGCTCGGCTCTGAAGCGCACTCAGGGCCATCGGCAGGAGGCGGCGAAGCTGCTGGGCTGGGGACGCAATACCTTGACGCGCAAGCTGAAGGAGCTCGGGATGGAGGGAATCGATTAGGGTCCGGTAAACTCGCGGACCTCATGATCCTCCACGATCTCTGGAAAACCGAGTTCCTCGGCAATAGTGTCGAGGCGTGGACGCTCGCGCTCGTCACCTTTCTGGTCACGTTCACCGTCCTGCCCATAGTGAAGGGCTTCGTCAGCTCACGGCGCCGCAAGTGGGTGCAGTCCGGCGGCGGACAGCTTCCGGATGCCATCGAGCTCACCGGCATCCTGGTGGAGCGCACGAGCCGCCTGTTCCTGTCGGTGGTCGCCGTCTATTTCGCCTCGCGCAATCTCACCTTCACGGCGCCGGTCGAGCGGGGGCTGACGATCGTCATCGTCGCTCTGTTCTGGATGCAGGCGGGCCTGTGGGCGATGGCCGCGGTGCGCTTTGCGATCGAGCGCCGCCGCAAGCGCTCGGAAGCGCTCGATTCGGTGCTGAAGAGCTCGATCGACATCATCCTGTTCGTCGCGGGCATTGCGGTCTGGGCCATGGTGCTGCTGCTGGCCCTGGACAACCTGGGAGTGCAGATCAAGCCGCTGCTGGCAGGCTTGGGCATCGGCGGTATCGCGGTGGCGCTCGCCGTGCAGACCGTGCTGGGCGACCTGCTCGCTTCCCTGTCCATTGCGCTCGACAAGCCCTTCACCATCGGCGACTTTCTCAGCGTGGATGACTTCCAGGGCACCGTCGAGCACATCGGTGTCAAGAGCACGCGGCTGCGCAGCCTCTCCGGCGAGCAGATCATCATGTCGAATACGGACATTCTCAAGGCGCGCGTGCGCAACTTCGGCCGCATGCGTGAGCGGCGCGCCGTATTTCAGCTCGGTGTCAGCTACGACACGCCCCCTGAGTCGCTGGCGGCCATCCCGGCGGCGATTCGCGAGATCGTGGAGGCACAGCCGGATGTCCGCTTCGATCGGTGTCACTTCCTGACCTACGGGGACACCGCACTGCAGTTCGAGACCGTCTACATCGTCAAGCGCGCCGACTTCAATACCTATGCGGACATCCAGCAGAAGATCAATCTGGCGATTCTCACGAAGCTGCGCCAGATGTCGGTGAAGTTCGCTGCGCCGACCCGGAATATCTTTTACGTGGAGAATCCGGCGCCGCAGACCAGCTCGGCGGGAAAGTAAGCCGTGGTGAGGATCGACCGTGTGGCTCAGCCGGAGATGGCGACGTCCGCCGTTTCCTTCCCCGTGCGCAACGAGCCGACGAGCTGCGTCACATGCGTGAGGCCCTGCTCCCGCAGGTACTCTGCGATGCCGGCGTTGATCTTCTTGCACACCATCGGGTCGTAGAACAGCGCGGTCCCAACGCCCACCGCCGTGGCGCCGGCGATGAGAAACTCCAGAGCGTCGGTGGCGCTCGTGATTCCGCCCTGGCCGATGATCGGCACACCATGGGGCCGCGCAACTTCGTAGACCTGATGCACCTTCAGCAGTGCGATCGGCTTGATCGCGGGCCCCGAGAGGCCTCCCTGGACGTTGCCGATGACCGGGCGGCGGCTGCGCACGTCGACGGCCATGCCCATCATCGTGTTGATCACTGCGAATGCATCGGTGCCCGCCTCGATGCAGCGCCGGGCGTTCTCTCTGATATCGGTCTGGTTGGGAGAGAGCTTGGTGATGATCGGCTTGCGTGTCACGTTACGACACGCAGCAACGACCTGCGCGGACATGTCGGGGTAGTTACCGAACGCGACGCCCCCCTCTTTCACGTTCGGACACGAGATGTTGACCTCAAGGGCATCGATCTCGTCTCGCGCAGCG
>CAZLYG010000666.1:0-2522 GCA_964563075.1 uncultured Steroidobacteraceae bacterium
CCACCCACACTTTGCATCATCACGGCGTGTAGTCGAGTGGTTCGGCGTCTCGCGTGGCCGCCGAGCCGGCGCTCATCGAAGCGCCGGCCGCCGCCGCCCTCGAGAAAGGCGACGATCTCGCGGGCTGGCTGGTCGGGCGGAACGAGTCGCCCCTCACTGGCAAAGCGCACGAACAGTTCCCGACTCGGCAGAACGTAGTCCGGCTGGGAGCGCGCGAACGCCTGCATCGGTGTGTCCACCGTGCCCGGCTCGTACGACAGAATTTCGATATCCCGATCCCCGGCGCCTTGGAGCTCCGCCGCGAACACCATTCCGATCATGCGGAGCGCCGCTTTGCTCGCCCCGTACGCGGCGAGGCCAGGGAAGGCGCTCACCGCGGCTCCGGACGAAACATTCACGACACGCAATGACGTTTCCGGCGGCGCGAGTCTGACGAGCGCGCCCATGAACCAGACGGGCGCGGCGACGTTCGTCGTCAGTACACCTGGCAGCCGTCGTGCATCGAGGGAGCTCACCGGCCCAAGTAGTCCGGGATCGGCGGCATTGTTCACCAGCCCCACCCTCCCGCACGACCGCTCGCGAAGCATTGCCGTCAGGAGCGGCTCGAGTCGCTCGTGCAGCGCACCGATGTCGTGAAGGTCGAGTTGCACATGCTCGTACTGGTCGTGCGCAATCTCGCTCGGCCGTCGCGCGACGCCGAGGACGTACCAGCGCCGATCGAGAAGCGCGCGCACGACAGCGTATCCGATTCCCGACGTGGTGCCGGTAACGATGGCGCAACGGTTCAGGGTGTCCGCAGTCACGATGCGCTCCGCGTGAGAGGTGAAGCTTCTTGCCACGCTCCGGAGTAACGATAGCTTGGCGGAGTGACGCCATCGACCGAAGAGCGATTCAAGGCAGCCGTACGAACCTCCGACGTCGCGGCATTGCGCGAGCTCGTTCCGCAGCGCGGTGAGTTGCGCGACGTGATCGACGCGCCTGTCTTCACCTTCGACTCGCCAGCCCTCGTCGCCGTCGCGGGCCGCGGGAATGTCCATCTTGTCGACGCGCTGCTCGCCCTCGGCGCCGATCCGAACAAACGAAGCGAATGGTGGGCGGGCGGCTTTCATTCGTTGTATGCCGCGTCGGGTGCCGTCGCCGAACGTCTGCTCGCGGCCGGCGCAATTCCCGACGCGTGCGCGGCGGCGCATCTGGATCGTGTCGACCTGCTGCGGCAGATGCTGGCAGAGAATCCGGCCCGCGCACACGAACGGGGTGGCGACGGCCAGATGCCTCTTCATTTCGCGAGATCGCGTCAGGTCGTCGATCTGCTTCTCGACGCCGGTGCGGACATCGATGCGCGGGACATCGACCACCGGTCAACGGCCGCGGAGTGGATGCTCGGGGACGCCGACGATCCGGTGAAATCACGCGTCGCGCTGGCGCGCTATCTCGTTGACCGCGGCGCGACCCCGGACATCTTCCTCGCTGCATCGTTAGGCCTCACGCGAACCATCCAGCAGTTGCTGGAACGCGATCCCTCGCTCCTCGAGCAGCGGACAGGGCAGGGAGCCTACGGTGAGAAGCCGCCGAGCAGCTATCACATCTATCTGTGGACGATCGGTGCTGGAGTCACGCCGCTCCAGGCGGCGGCGCGCTTCGGCCAGTCCGCCGCCATCGACGTCATGCTCCCCTTCGCGTCTCCAACGCAGCGGCTCCTGCTCGCGTGCAACCGAGGAGATGCCGCCGAGGCGCACCGCATCGTGCTGGATCATCCGGGTATCGTGGAGAGCCTGACGGGCGATGACAGTACCGCGCTCGCCGCCGAAGCGTGGAGAGCGAATGGCAAAGCGGTGGCGCTGATGATGGAGCTGGGCTTCGATCCGGGCGTCCCGGGTCGAGCGGGCGGCGGTGGCGGGACCGCGCTCCATTGCGCGGCCTGGGAGGGCTCGGCGGAAAGCGTCGCGGCGATTCTCCGCTATCCGAGCGGCCGCGCGCTCGTCGATCGCCGCGATCCACACTTCAGCGGCACCCCCTTTGGCTGGTGCTGTCACGGGTCGCTGAATTCCGGCAATCCGCGTGCGGACTACGCGGCAGTTGCGCGAATGCTCATCGATGCCGGCAGTGTGATCGAGAGGCAGCCGATCGTGGCGTCGGCGGCGGTGCAGGACGTGGTGCGCCAGGCCGGATCTGAAACACCGGAATAGTCGGCGAAGACTTGGCGGATTTCTGGAGTGCGATTGTAGACGGGTGATCGGTCTGGATCGCCGGCATCGCCGCTCAGACCCTGGACGGGACGTCGGCATCCAGGCATCAGCTATCTCGAACTACGAGACTGCCGGGACCTGCCGGGAAGTGCCTGATCGCTCCTCGCTCGGGATAATTCCACAGGCCGGATCATGAACACCTTGGGTACGCCCTCGGGAAGCTCTTCGCGCAGAAGCTTCCCGAGGGTGTTCATAAAGAACATTGCTGTATTCTGTGCAGAGTTGTTGTGCGCCACACGGAGCAGATCCGTCAAATCCGCGACCCGCTGTGCTCTT
>CAZLYG010000667.1:0-2521 GCA_964563075.1 uncultured Steroidobacteraceae bacterium
TCGCATACGGGAGCTTCAGGACATGGCGACCCGGGCGGGCCTGAAGCCGCTGTCCTCCGGCGGCTACTCGCGCTTCTTCACGGAGATGGCGGAGCTGGTCATCAACTTCGCCTATGTCAAAATCCTCTCGCGCAAGAAGAAGCACCCGAAGGTCATGGAGGGGACGATCGCGCCGACCTCGAAAAAAGAGCTGGAAGCCGTGCGCAAGGAATACCGGATGTACTCGCTGATCTATCCGTTCATGTACGTGTTCTCCCTGCTGGACAGGCTCATTCCCGGCGAGGGCGGCTACGCCGTTGCCGTTGCCGCGAGAAAGGCGCCGTGAGCAGCACCGCCCCGATCAGCCCGAGGCCGATGAGTGGCGCTCCGCGAGCGCTGGTGACCGGCGCAGGGGGATTCATCGGCTCGCATTTTGTGCCCTATCTGGCCGCTCGCGGTTGGCGCGTGCGGGCCATTGATGTACACGAGGCGCCTGCCGGCATCACGGGGCCGGGTGTTGAATATCGGGTGATGGACATCCGCGACCTGCGGCAACTCGCTGGCGCCCTGGAGGGCATCGACTACGTATTCAATCTCGCCAGCGTCCACCTGGACGTGCACGCGAGCTTCGAGGAGTTCGAGGCTGTCAACGTCAACGCCCTCGAGCGGCTTGTGGAGCTGTGCAGCGTGACGGGTGTGCGCCGGCTCGTTCAGGTGAGCAGCGTGGGCGTATACGGCCACGTGCAGGCTCCGCCTGCCGATGAAGCCGCGCCGTTGAATCCGCAGAACGATTACGAGCGGACCAAGATGGCGGGCGAGGAGGCCGCGCGCCGTTGCGCCGCACGTACCGGGATGGACATTGTCGTGATCCGGCCCTCGTGGGTGTACGGCACGGGTTGTCCGCGCACGCTGAAGCTGATTCGCTCGTTGCGCAAGGGCCGCTTTTTCTTCATCGGCGCCGGGCGCAATCTGCGTCATCCCATCTACATCGATGACTTGCTGGATGCTCTTGTGCTGGCCGCGCAGGCCGGTCCCGAGGTGGCGGGCCACACGTTCAACGTCGCCGGTCCGCGCTGGATGACGGTCGAGGAGATGGTTGCGCAGTTCGCGAGTGCGGTCCACGTCCGCCCACCTTCATTCCACGCCCCGCGCTGGCTGGGTCTCGCGGTAGGCTGGACCGCGGAGCAGGTGAGCGCTCTGGTCGGAGCCGAGCCGCCGATGTCCCGGCGCACTCTGGCGTTCTTCGAGAACGACAACGCTTTCGACATCGGCGCTGCGCGGCAGGCCCTGGGTTTCGAGCCGAAAGTGGATTTACCTAACGGGGTACGGCAGATCGCCGCGACCCTGCAGTAGGTGCGGCACCGCCACCCAGATCGCCGCCAGCGTACGCACCAGCCATCCTGCCGAGATCCCATAGAGCACGCCTGTCAGCCCCCAGGGTGAGGCGAGGAAGGCACCTGCACACGCGAGCACGACCGAGCCTCCCGCGCTCAGGCCCGTATGGCGCAGATCCTTCTCATCACCGAGTGCGACCACGATCGATGTCGCGAACGCACTGCAGACTTTCAGCAGCCCGGAGACGATTGCGGCGAGCATCAGTGCATTGCTCAAGTCGTAGCGGCCTCCCAGGAACCCGTGGGCGATGGGCGGCGCAATCGTCCAAAGGACGACCGCACCGCAGGTCAGCGCTGCGCTCACAAGGCCGATTTCGCGAGCCAGAAGCCTGCGCCGCGCCCGCACATTCGGCGCAGCGCGCATCTCGGGAATCAGGGTGAAGAGCACTGCGCTCTGGATCATGCGAAACGGCGACCCGACGAGAGAGGAAACCACCCCGTAAAGCGCGAGGTCATGGACACCCACGGCGGGCGCGAGGACGAGCCGCTCGAGCTGCAGGAAAATGGCGCTCGCCATGGTGATGCCGACCAGTGACAGCGCCTCGCGCCACAGCGCGAAAAAGCGGGGCGAGTTTGGCGCGCGTGGCTGGCGGCTGACCACCAGGTACCAGGTGCCGGCGAAGGAAATGACACCTGCGGCGGCCAACAGCTCGCTGAGCGATCCGGCCGTTCTGAGCGCGGGAATCATGGCGAGGAGCGCGACAGGAGCCAGCGCCATGTTGGGCATGATCTGCAGCAGCCAGGCAGCAACGCCGAACTGGCGTTGACCCTGGAAATGCGAGACAGAAGCCTGACAGGCGCCCGTGGCCGCCGTCGCAACACCCAGGGCCAGCAGCATTTCCCCGGGCAGGTGGTACACCAGGGCCGCCGTGGCTGCCGTCAGCGCCCCGCTGAGGGTGCACGCGAGCAGCACACCCCGGCGCAGGTAGGGCCCGAGCAGCAGGCCACGCCGTGCGACGATCTGATCGAGCCCCAGCGGCGCGCCCAGCATCGCCACCGACAGAATGCCGATGAACAGCAGGAGCAGCCCGTACTCCTCCGAGCTGAGCTCCTTGGCGAACAGGAGGTTGCTGAGCGTGAAGGCGATTCCGCCACAGCCGAGCGCAAGCGCGGCCCGCAACGACGGAGACCTCAGAAAGGCTCGCAGA
>CAZLYG010000668.1:0-2519 GCA_964563075.1 uncultured Steroidobacteraceae bacterium
TGTCTCTCCGCCGTGCGCACCCGCAATCTCCCGGACGATCGACAGTCCGATCCCTTCGCCGGAACGGTGAGCGTCTGCGGAGCCTGCCTCCGCCGGTGCGGTCGACAGCGCGTGAGCCGCCGGATGCCCGGAGACGGCTTGGCTCTCCTGGGTGGCCGCGCTGATCGCCTGGGCCAGCGGCGTGTCCGAGGTTCGCTCCAGTCCGACGCCCGTGTCCTGTACAGACAGAATCCATCGTTCCACCTCGCCGGAAGGCACCTCTGCGCAGGACACGAGGACGCCGCCATTATCGGTGTACTTGATTGCATTGAGGATCAGGTTCTGCGCGATACGCGTAACCTTCACCACATCGCCCTGCACCCGCAGCTCCGCGGTTGTATCGCACCTGAGAAACAGGTCGCGCTCCGCGGCGAGCGGCTGCAGCGAATCGCACAGAGCCCTGATGACACTTGCGGCATCGAATGCGACAACGTCGCGGTGCTCACGACCGGCCTCGAGGCGAGTCAGCTCGATCAGCTCGCTCAGCAGGGACTCCAACGATTCGGCACTGTGCCGCACTCGGCCGGCGAACGCGGAGAGCTCAGAGGTTGTAGCCACCTTCCCGGACCCAGGCGTCGCAACCTGACCGAGCGCCGTTGCCGCCAGCTTCACAGCACCGACAGTGCCCCTGAGATCGTGAGCCGCTTCGCGCCACAGCTCGATCCGCTCGCTGTCCAGAGCACGCAATTGCTCGAGTGCGCGCTCCAGCTCAGCCAGACGGCTCGCCGCCTCGGCACGCTCGAGCGCCGCATGACTCGATGCACTCTCGACCATGCAGTCGACAAACAGCCGTGTCAACAAAGTACGTGCGGTGCTCAATGCCGCGGCCGCCGCTTTCGGCCTGTGCGTCGCAAAAGATTCCAACTCATCGAGCATGCACAGGTGCAGATGGCCCCACTCGCGCATCGTCTCCCTGGAGTTGTAGCCGTGCAGCCAGCGGTTCTCGCCGTGGTCTGCGGCCCCGGCACGCTGCTCAATTGCGGCGACGCGCTCATCGCCAGCATAGCGCGCGCGCAATGCGCGTTCGAAGGCGTCGAGAATTCGCGGGATGTGGTCGATGAACTGCGCACGCGCCAATGAAGCCACGGCGCTCACGTTCGGATCATCATCGACAGCCACTCGCCAACGGCCGAGTATGGAGTCCCGATGTTTGTTCAAGTGTGCGGCAATCCGTGCGTACTCGGAATGCGAGTCGGGAGCCATGGCCGATATCGGGCGATGCGCCGTGGGGCGGTCTCCACCACACTACGGCAAACGGTCCGTCAGGCAAGCTTGGACCTCAGCGCCAGCGAGCCCCCCGCGCCCCTGCCACAGCGGTCCGCGGGCGCCGGCGGGACCCGCCGGGTCGCTTCCGCACCCGTCGGCGACAAATCAGCGGGCCCTGCTCCTCCACACGCTGCGCCGAAACCAGACAACCGTGACCAACAGCGCGACGAGATTCGCGATCGGGAATCCCCACCACACGCCCGCCAGGCCGAGCGACGTATGCCGCGCAAGCAGATACGAGATGGGTATCTGCAGCGCCCATTGCATCAGCAGTGACAGGGCCATTGCCTGCAGCGTCTGACCCGCTCCCCGGAAGGCACCCGCCAGCACCTGCTGCGCTCCAATCACTCCCAATGCCGGTGCGACCACGAAAACGAAGCCGGCTGCCAGGTGCACCACCGTCTCATCCGTGGGCACCAGCAGCCGCGCCACCGTGTTGGCAATGGGCATGAAAAGCAGTCCGGCCACCGTCAGCACGCCGAATATGAGCCAGCCGCCGAGCCGCGCCGCCTGCCGCGCCCGCTGCGGCGCACCGGCCCCGAGGTTCTGTCCGACGAGCGTGGCCGTCGCCGTCGCAAATCCGAGAGCGGGGATGAAGAAGAGCATGATGATGCGCATACCCAGACCGAAGGAGGCCAGGGCGCGTGTTCCGAACTCCGCGGCCACCGCAGTCAACACCAGCCCGCCCAGCGTCCGCGTCGATTGCTCAATGGAAGCGGGCAAGGCAATGCCCGCGGCCAGTCCGACCAGCTTGCGATCGAATCTGAAATCCGCGCCGCGCAACAGAATGCCGTAGCGGCCGGTGAACAGTGGGATGAAGCCGACGGCTGCGGCGGCGGCCTGCGAGGCCACTGTCGCCCACGCCGCACCGGCCACGCCCAGCGCGGGCACGGGCCCCCAGCCGAATATGAGAATCGGGTCAAGGACGGCATTCACCAGCACGCTGGCGGCGACGACGAGCAGCGGAAAGCGAACCTCGCCGGCTCCCTGGAGGATCGACTGGCACATCACAAAGGCATACGACGCCGTGAGGCCACCGTACGAAATGACCAGATATGACGCCGCGCCCTCGAGCACGTCGGGTGAGACGCCCAGTGCATGCAGTACAGGCCGGGTTGCAACGATCCCCACGACGCTCAGCACGAGCGAGAGGGCGACGATCATGAGGATCGTCTGGCCCGCGACCCGGTTGACCATGACGCGATTACGCGCAC
>CAZLYG010000669.1:0-2518 GCA_964563075.1 uncultured Steroidobacteraceae bacterium
GCATAGCATAGCCGCGATCGCGCCGGGACCTCGGCCGTCCTGCAATTCCGCAATGCTTGCGGCGGCCGGTGCGGTGGCGTCGGCTGGAAGCCGGTGAGCCCGAGTTAACGACGAGCTTGCGCACTGCGCAAGCGGATGCAGCCGGGTGCCTGTCCGGCGATCGTGGCCTGGATATCCATCGTGAGGGTGAGGGCGGCAACGAAGCTGTCAGGATCGGTGTCCAGAAACACCCCACCCACCCGCCGCGTCGCAATCTTGGGATCGTCGATGACGATCTTCCGTGTGTTGTATCGGTTGAACTCTTCAGCAGCCTGCGCCAGTGTCTCGCCGCGGAAGTCGAGCACGTCGCGCAGCCATGCGGTTCGGCGCGCGAGCTCGCCAACGGCCAGCCGTGAAATCCGGATGTCTCCAGGACGGATCGAAGCCATGTAGCCGGCGGAGATGATGCCGCCCTCGCGAGGCCAGACATCGAGCCAGCCGCTCTCGGTGTCCAACCGGCCATCGGAGACCAGCACATCGACTTGACCGCTGGCGTATCTGCGGACGTCGAAGTCGGCGCCCGCCGTGCGGATTACGGTACGGCCGACGACCAGCCGCACCGGGTGCTTCTCGTCATGTGCAGCCTTGATGATGGCTTCGCCGCGGGTCAACGAGATGTCACGGGTACTCGCCGTGATACGCACGCGTAGATCGGTGTCGGTATTGAGCGTCACGGACGAGCCGTCGGGCAACGGAGACGTCTCCTTCCCACCTATGTGTGTGGAGTAGTCTTCCCACGTGAGGCGGTAACTTGCATACCAGCCTGCTGCGCAGATGCATGCGACACCCGTGACAACGAGAGTGAACAGCCTCGTGTGGTCAGGGGCGCGCTGGCTCTGCGGGGCATTGGATGCCGTGCGTTCTTCGATCGGGCGCGGTGTATACCGTGGGCAGAGCAGGACATCATTTGCCCGGTCCTTGCGCGCCGCCGATGCAATCGCGACCGCGGCCCGATGCGTGACATCCGCATCTACCCATTGCTGGAAGCTCTCACGCTGTTCCGGCGTACAGGAGGGCGAGTCGATCTTGACCAGCCACGCCGCTGCGGTCGCGACCAGGTCGCGCATGTTGGTGCTCATAATCCTTCGGGTTACAGGCTCGTCGCGCAAATCCCTGGACACTCGCCCTGTACACTGCGCCGACGCAGCCGTTTATCTCATCCACTCCGGCCGCAGCGGCCACAGTCGGCGGCTGGCGCGATGGTGCATCGCAGCGTACTCAGCGGATTTCTCAGGGTTCCCCTGAATCTCAGCCGCGTGCCGCGGAGCGATGATGTCGCTCGCGACAGCGCTCCGGCAGGGAACGGGAAGTTGGATGTTGCGAGTGACGAAATTCATATCACGGACGGTTTCGCGCCGGCTGGCGCGCACTGCAAGCGTCACGATTTTTACCATTCTCGCGATGACGTTTGCCGCCGCCTGCGAGCGCTCGCCCCTGCAATGGCGCACGGCAGCCACCTCGGTGGGTGAGGTCCTGCCCTATGCCGTCGGCGACGGGCGCACGACCTATGTCGATACCAACAGCCAGATCCATGTGAACGTGTCCGACGCGGAGACGCGAATTGTCGTGAATCGCGGCGGTGCGCTCATTACCGGCAAGGGCGATCGCCCCCTGAAGGTGTTCGTTGCGGGGGTCGTCGTGTGGTCCCCGCAGGCCGAGTTCTCGGTGCGCGAGCACCGGCAGCTCGCCGCAGACCTGTTGGTCTCACAGGGCTCCCTTCGCGTCGCCGGCAGCGCCAGCCGCTTCGCGGAATGGCTGCGGGATTCGCCGGATTCGACGCTGATCGCCGGCGAGGCCGCCAGCGCTGACGCCAGCGGCCTCGCCGGCACGCGGATGCTGTCGCCGGAGACGATCGCCCACCGCCTGGCCTGGAAGGATGGCTGGCTATGGTTCACAGATGACACACTGGGCGAGGCGGTCGCGCGTTTCAACGACTACAACGCCGACAGGAAACTCGTCCTGGACGATCCCAGGCTCGAGCACATTACCGTAGGTGGGCGTTTTCGTCCCACGGAGCCGGACAGTTTCGCGGCGACACTGAGGGTCATCTTCGGCGCGCGAATCCGCATTCGTCGCGCGGGGCACGGGACACCCACCGCCATTCATGTCTCGGCAGACTGACTGTTCCCGCGTGCTGCGCTGTGATACGCCCTTGGGGCAATAGCCAAAGCTCTGACACTGTGCCTTTTGCGGGCATTTAAATTTGACGACGCGCCCGCTTCGGGCGCAGCTTTCGTTCGCCGTTTACCGCTTGGCCAAAGGAGAAAGCAAATGAGGATGCTGAAGGTCGACAGTGGCAAGAGGACGCTGGCAAAGGACACGCTGTTCCTGGTGGACTGCGGACGAGTCTCGAAGTGCACGCGGGGTTTTTCGTTTCTGATACTGTTCGAGCTGTCGGCGCCCCCGAACGACCGCCTGTACCTGCTGTAGCGGCGTCCGAGCCCCTGCCCGTCCCAGGGGCGGGCAGGTGTCGGAGGCG
>CAZLYG010000670.1:0-2502 GCA_964563075.1 uncultured Steroidobacteraceae bacterium
GCGCCCGACAGCCTCGAAAGAATCCAGGGACTCTTCGACGGCCTGCCCTACTACCTCCAGGATGCGAGGCCAGCGGGGTTTCTGGGTCGAGCGCTTCCCGGGGCGTTTCCCGAGCTGGCGCTGCCGCCGCGGGTTGCCGACTGGACGGACGAGCATTTCCTCACCTACCTGGTGCAGCGGGGAACGGACACCACGGGAGATCTGATAACGGGTGTGGCGGCGCTGAATCGCTTTCTCGCCGGGCAGCAGGAGCCCTCCCAGGTCCGCTCGGACGAGCGGTTGACGGCCTACCCGGCGTTGGCAACCGCTGCCATGGCGGGTGCGCCGCCAGGTTCCTCGGCGCAGGGAGAGCATCCGAAATTTACCGCCTGCCTCAGCGACGGGGGTCGACGCACCCACGTCATCGTCAAATTCTCGCCTCCCGCGTCGACGCAGACGGGTCGGCGCTGGGCCGACCTCCTCATCGCCGAACATCGGGCGCATCGTTTGCTGGAGGAGCAGGATATCCAGGCGTGTCGATCCAACTTGCTGCACTCTGGCGATCGCGTGTTTCTGGAGTGTGAGCGCTTCGATCGGATCGGCGCCAGCGGTCGGCGCGGGGCGGTCACCCTGTTTGCGATCGAGACCGCGCGCTATGGCAAGCTGGACAGCTGGACCGCATCCGCCGATCGTCTCGCCGCGGAATCTCTGCTTTCGTTCGATGATGCGCAAAGGATTCGATTCCTGGACGCATTCGGCGCGCTGACGGCGAATTCGGACCGGCACTTTGGCAACGTGACGCTCTTCGACCGCTACCAGGGGTCATTCGAGCTGGCGCCGGTCTATGACATGCTGCCGATGCTCTTTGCGCCGCAGGACGAGCAACTCGTGGCGCGGCAGTTCGAGCCCGTGCCGCCCAGGGCCGAATGGCTTGCGGTCTGGCCGCAAGTCTGCCATGCCGCCGAGGCCTATTGGACGTGTCTGGCGGATGACGCCCGACTGAGCCGCGAATTTCGGGCCCTCAGTACGAGCAGCCTGGCCGCGCTGCGAGCAATGCCGCGGCGTGCGCCGAGAAAACCCGCGGGCCCGAGTACGTGATTCATCCCAGCCGTGCGAGCAGTGTGTCCAGAGCAACTTCGCTTTCGGCTTGCACGCGTACGGACAGCCGCTCCTTGGGATCGGTCTCGCGCGTGATCGTGTATCGAGCACCGGCGTAAAGGCGATTGAGGAAGCTCTTGAGCGCCGGTTCGAGTTCGCCGTAGGCCGCGTCCGTGTTGGGAGCCGCGAGCCGGTCATTGGCGACGAACTCCAGCCGATTGCCAGGCACCTTCAGCGCGCCTTCGAGCTCTGCGTCACCACTCATGAGCCGGGCCGCCTTCAGGGCCTTGCGGGCGACGAGCGCGAAGCGCTCCGGCAACTCGCCCGTGAGCTTGTGCTTGCTGTAATACATGACGCCGCGCTCATGGCCTGTTTCATCGAGTGCGTAGTTGCCCTCGTGCGCGATGAGCATCACGCCCGGCCCGGCCGGTACGTGGCTGTAGTCGGCCACGTCGATCAGCAGATCCTCCAGGGCATTCTGCTGGATCCAGCGATGATAGATCGGGATCAGCTTGAGGATGTCGATTTCCTGTGCGTCGGATGCGAAGAACTTGATCCCGAACTTGTGCAGGTCCATGGGCGTCAGGTCGTCGCTTCGGCTGCAGCGGGCAGGGGCACACCGAAGCTCGCTTTCTGCGCGGCCTGTTTCTCGAGCATGCGCTGGTAATAGCCGTGCGCCGCCTCGATGAACAGCTGCGCTTCCTCGACGAGGTGGCGCGCCTTCTCGGCTGAGAACGTCCGCTCCTTGTCGGCATGGCGGTTCAGCAGATACAGCGCAAACTTGCCGCCGGCATACTGGCCCGCGTCAGGTGACTGAAACAGCTGCGTGTCGTAGAAGCGCGTCTTGAACTCGGGGACGATCCGGTCAGGATCCTCTGACAGGTCCCACAGCTGCGTGCGCACCAACCCGCGGGCCGCGATGAGCATGGACTGGTAAGCAGCCTCGTCCGCCTTGCGGAACTCGTTCTGCTCCAGATGGACCTGGGCCTCGAAGTTGCGCTGCTCCGCCGCCTGCAGGTCGAACTCGACCTGCGGGACGACCTCGCCCGCGCACTCCCCGGTGGTGATGTCGGAGATCGTGAATTCGCGCGGATCGCGCCAATCGGAATACATCGTGCGGTCCACGGCGTACGCCGGTACGGCGGCGAAAGCGTCGACCATCTCCTTGAGTGCCTTCTTGCCGATACGCGCGCAGTAGTCCTTGAAGCGCTCGCCGGACTGGCGGTTCGCCAGGTACTTCTGCGTCACGTGGTCGATGAACTCGGGGATGCGTTTGGACGGAACCGCGCCGATGGTCAACCCGTAGGTGGCGCCGTTGTTTTCCCACTCACCACCCATGAGCACGCGGAAGTGGGGCACGGTTGCGCCGCCGATTTTGCGGGAGACGCCGTAGAAACCAATGTCCGCCAGATGATGCTGGCCGCC
>CAZLYG010000671.1:0-872 GCA_964563075.1 uncultured Steroidobacteraceae bacterium
CGACGATGCGCAGCGCCTCGTCCTGACCGACGACACGCTTGTGCAGAGCCTCCTCCATGCGCAGCAGCTTCTCTTTCTCGCCCTCGAGCATCTTCGAGACCGGAATTCCGGTCCACTTGGATACGACCTCCGCGATCTCCTCGTCCGTCACCTTGTTACGGACCAGCTGGGGCGCCCTGTCCTCCGCTTTCTGCGCCTGCACGAGGCGCTTCTCGAGCTCGGGAATCTTGCCGTACTGCAGCTCGGCCATGCGCCCGAGATTGCCGGCGCGGCGCGCTGCATCCATCTCCAGGCGCACGCGATCGAGCTCCTCGCGCAGATGAGCCGTCCCCTGCAGCGAGGCCTTCTCCGACTTCCACACCTCCTCGAGGTCGGCGTACTCCTTCTCCAGGCCGCGCAGCGTCTCCTGCAGAGTCGCCAGGCGCTTGCGCGTCGCTTCGTCAGTCTCTTTCTTCAGCGCCTCCTGCTCGATCTTCAACTGGATGATGCGCCGGTCGAGCCGGTCCAGCGCCTCGGGCTTGGAGTCGATCTCCATGCGGATGCGCGCCGCCGCCTCGTCGATCAGGTCGATGGCTTTGTCGGGCAGCTGCCGGTCGGTGATGTAGCGATGCGAGAGAGTGGCCGCCGCCACGATGGCCGGGTCGGTGATCTCGACCTTGTGGTGCAGCTCGTAGCGCTCCTGCAAGCCGCGCAGGATGGCGATGGTGTCCTCGACCGATGGCTCATCGACGAGGACCTTCTGAAAGCGCCGCTCGAGCGCCGCGTCCTTCTCGATGTATTTGCGGTATTCATCGAGCGTCGTCGCACCCACGCAGTGCAGCTCGCCGCGCGCGAGCGCGGGCTTGAGCATGTTGCCCGCATCCATGGCGCCC
>CAZLYG010000671.1:882-2501 GCA_964563075.1 uncultured Steroidobacteraceae bacterium
CATGGTGTGCAGCTCGTCGATGAAAAGGATGATCTGGCCTTCCTGCTTGGCCAGATCGTTGAGCACGGCCTTCAGGCGCTCTTCGAACTCACCGCGGAACTTGGCTCCGGCAATGAGCGCGCCCATGTCGAGTGCGAGGATGCGCTTGTTCTTCAGGCCCTCGGGCACCTCGCCGTTGACGATTCGCTGCGCCAGGCCTTCGACGATGGCCGTCTTGCCGACCCCGGGCTCGCCGATGAGCACCGGATTGTTCTTGGTCCGGCGCTGCAGCACCTGCACCGTGCGCCGGATCTCGTCGTCACGGCCGATGACCGGATCGAGCTTTCCGGAGCTGGCCCGCTCTGTCAGGTCGATGGTGTATTTCTCGAGCGCCTGGCGACTCTCCTCGGCATTGGGGTCGGCGACCTTCTCGCCGCCACGCACCTCGTCTATGGCCTTCTCGATCGCGCCGCGCACGGCACCGGCGTCCTTGAGAATCCGGGCCAGCCCCCGATCCTCGAACGCTGCGAGCACGAACAGCTCGCTGGAGATGTACTGATCGCCTCTTTGCTGGGCGAGCTTGTCGGTGACGTTGAAAATCCGGTTCAGCTCGTTAGAAACATGCACATCCCCGGGGGCTCCGGAGACGGTCGGGAGCCTCTCGAGCGCGGAGCCCAGCTCCGAGCGCAGCTTGTTCACATCGACGCCGGCCTTTACCAGCAACGGCCGCACCGACCCCCCCTGGCTGTCCAGCAGGGCGAGCAGCACGTGCGCGGGCTCGAGGAACTGATGGTCGCGCCCGAGCGCGAGCGACTGGGCGTCGGCCAGCGCCTGCTGAAAGCGGCTCGTGAGTTTGTCCATCCGCATGGAGACACCTGGAATTCGTGGGGAGCTGCGGCGAAGGTGGGGCCAAATCCCAGCCGGTTCAAGTCGCTAGTGGGCGAGACTCTCGGCCCACGCTATTACCCCCACCCCCAGGGCGATCAGCGCGACCTGGGCCAGGCTCGTCCGGGGATCGGCTCGGCGATGCAGCGCGGGGATCAACCCCGCGACGGCGATGTACAGAAAGCCGGCGGCGGCGACCGCCAGCGCATAGGGGAGCAGTCCCAGGACGCGCCGCAATCCGAAGTAGGCAGCAATCCCCCCCAACACCGCAGCCAGGCCAGTGGCCATGTTCAGCAGCAAAGCTCGGCGTTGTGACATGCCCGAGTGCACGAGGAGCACGAAATCGCCGAGCCGATGCGGGATCTCGTGGGCGGCAACGGCGAAGGTGGTCAACAGGCCCAGGGACCAGTCCTGCAGAAAGGCGGCGGAAATGAGAATGCCGTCCAGCACGTTGTGAACGCTGTCCCCGACGAGAACCAGCGTGCCGGAGGCCTTGTCGCGGTGCGAGTGGCCGCCGTCATGCGAGTGGCCGAGTGAGTGATCGTGCGAGTGCCCATGCCCCTGCGGGCCCACGTGATCGTGCGGCTCCGCGTGCCCATGCGCGTGCAAATGCCCGTGCGCGTGGTCATGGTCGTGCCCGTGGTCGTGCCCGTGATCATGGTCGTGCGGGTGATCATGCTCATGTCCGTGGCGCTCCGGCCCAGGGCCGGCAACCTGGGGCTGCTCGTGCGAATGCGCATGCCGCCACAGCACGA
>CAZLYG010000672.1:0-2497 GCA_964563075.1 uncultured Steroidobacteraceae bacterium
CGTCTGAAGCTGGTGGCCCGGCTGTGCACCGCCGGGCCACTCTCGATTGCCCGTCTGACCGACGGTACCGAAGTGACCAGACAAGCCATCACCAAGCATCTGACGGTGCTAGCCGACGTGGGCATCGTGCGTGGCGTGCGCAGTGGCCGCGAGCGTGTCTGGGAAGTGGAACCGCGACAACTCGAGGAGGCGCGGCACTATCTCGACCTGATCTCCCGGCAGTGGGACGAGTCTCTCGGTCGCCTGCAGATGCTGCTCGAGCGGAGCTGAAGCGTTGAACGTCGAACGGCGTTATCGATTGCTCTACAAGCCGCTGGTGTTCATCGCCAGCCTGTGGCCACTCGCCTGGATGCTCTGCGGCGCCTTCGGCTGGCTGGGCCAGACCCTCGGCCCGGACCCCGTCAAGCGCCTGGAGCACTTCTGCGGCCAGACCGCGCTGAACTTCCTGATGATCACGCTGGTGGTAAGCCCGCTGCGAGAGCTGGCCAAGCTGCCCAACCTGCTGCGGCTGCGTCGCATGCTGGGACTGTTTGCGTTCTTCTACGTGCTGCTGCACTTCACCATCTATGTCGTGCTCGACCAGGAGCTCGCGTTCCATTCCGTGATAGCGGACGTCGCCAAGCGGCCCTACATCACCATCGGTTTCGCCGCGCTGTTGATGCTGATCCCGCTCGCCGTCACCTCCACCAACCGCATGATGCGGCGCCTGGGCCGCCGCTGGCAGAAGCTCCATCGCCTCATCTACGTCATTGCCGTGCTCGGGGTGTGGCACTACTACTGGCAGGTCAAGCGCGATGTGCGCGAGCCCCTGCTCTATGCAGCCATCCTGGCCGTGTTGCTCGGATATCGATACGTTCGCTGGCGAGGGCAGCGCGCGCGAGCCCTGGCGGCCCGCGCTCGCGAGCGCAGCAAAGTCACATCGACGTCCGCACCTGCCACAGCTCAGGAAAGAAACTGAGCTCGAGCGCCTTCGCCAGATAAGACACTCCGCCGGTGCCGCCGGTGCCGGGCTTGTAGCCGATGATGCGCTCGACCGTCTTCAGGTGGTGGAAGCGCCATAGCTGGAACTTGTGGTCCAGGACGACCAGGCGTTCGGCGAGCTCGTACAGATCCCAGTCCGCTTCCGCATTGTGGTAGACGCCCAGCCAGGCGCCGGTCACCTGCTTGCTGACCCGGTAGGGCTGCTTGAAGTCGCGGACGATGGAGTCCTCCGGGATGCCGTAGCCGCGCCGGCTGAGCAGCCGCAGCACCTCATCGTACAGCGAGGGCGCTGCCAGAGCGGCTTGGAGGGCCTCGAACGCTTGCGCGTCGCGCTTGTGCACGGCGACCATCTCGGCGTTCTTGTTTCCCAGGCGAAACTCCAGCATGCGGTACTGGAACGACTGGAATCCGGAAGAGCGGCCCAGCACGTTGCGGAACGCCGAGTAGTCGAACGGAGTCATGGTCGACAGCACGTCCCAGCTCGCGATCAGCTGAGTCTGCACGCGGGAGATGCGCGCGAGGCTTTTGAACGTCGGCCCCAGGTTGTCCCGCTGCACGCATTTGAAGACACCGTCCAGCTCGTGCAGCACCAGGCGCATCCACAGCTCCGATGCCTGGTGCACGATGATGAACATCATCTCGTCGTTCTCGTTGGACAGCGGCCGCTGGGCATTGAGCACCTGGTCCAGATGCAGGTACTGGCCATACGAGAGCGAGGACCCGAGCTCCCAGTGCACGGCCTCATCAGAGAGGTCAACCTTGACGGATTTGTCCTCCGGCGGTGTCGTCATGGGGAGCGCTCATCCGCGAACACCCAGGAAGGAACGCGCCGCCAGCCATCCAGCAGCTCGCGATCCAGGCCCGAGTAGTCCGGGCAATGACGCGCGACGCGCTGCCAGAAGCTGTGGGAGTGGTTCATGTGCAGGGTGTGCACCAGCTCGTGGATGAGGAGGTAGCGCACCACCGCGGGCCTCTGGAAAAGCAGGCAACAGTTCAGGCTGATAGTGCCCCGCGTCGAGCAACTGCCCCAGCGCGTGCGTTGCCGCCTGACCAGCACCCGCGCGAACTCGAAGCCCAGCTCCTGGGCGCACTTCTGCAAGCTGGGAGCGAGAAACTCGCGGGCCCGGTCGGTCAGCCAGCGGCGCAACAGCAAGCGCACCGCGTGGCCGTCATTGACGTTGCCGGTCAGGGTCAGCAGCCCGTCGCTCGTGGCGTGCAAGCGCGCACCGTGTCCGTCGCCGCCGGCGAGATGTACCCGCCAACTCTCGTTGCTGGCCGGAAAATCGATTCGGGACGGCGGGAAAGGCGCCGGGGGCGCCGCTCTGCGCAGGGCTTCTTCCCGTTTGCGGTCGATCCAGTTGCGATGACGTTCGATGAACCGCTCGACGGCACGCCGCGAGGTCCGCGCAGGCACCACTACTTCAACACGGCCGCTGTGAAACACGCGCACCGTGAGTCGACGCGCGCGCTCGCTCTCACGGACGAGCCAACCCTCGGTCGCGTCCTTGTCAGACCA
>CAZLYG010000673.1:0-2496 GCA_964563075.1 uncultured Steroidobacteraceae bacterium
ATGAGATGGTGATCGAGGATCCGGAGCGTCTCGCACATCCCTGGACGGTGACGCTGAAATTCCGACGCGTGAAGGACCTCGACCGTCTCATTCCCGTCAACTGTACCGACAGCAACCGCTTCCGGGTGGTCAAGGGACACATGACCATTGCGCCTCACTGAGGGGACGCCCGAGCGGAGCCGCGATTGCACGGCTATTCACCTGCATCGGCGCCCGGATTCAAGTCATAAAGCCGCATGCGTGCGCCTTGCAGTCGCAGCGGGCTGATCGGTCTGCAGCAACGAGGCAAACGGAACGCGAGGAGTCCGCCAGAACACGCGCCTCACGGGCCTGCCGATCTCCTTGGCCAACGCCAGGAATTGCTGCGCCCTTCGAAAGGGCGACGCCCGGCAGAGCCCAGTGCTCTCTGTCTTCGCGACATGCGGCCGCTCCGCGGGGCTGTGCGCCGGAAAATCGATTTCGGCCTGGCCCACTGGCCGGCTGCGAACCGCAAGGTGCAGAGCGAATGCGTGTTTCGCCACTCCTTCCGGCTTGCGGCACCGGGCAAGCATCCCGTGCTCGCGAGGACCGAGATCAGGCCGGCCGATCTCGCTTCCGTCCCGTGGGTCGTGATCGAGCGCCGCATGGATCCGACGGCCCATGACCGGCTGCTGGCGGCGTGCGCACAGGCCGGCTTTCGTCCGCATATCGACCATGAGACTGCGGATCTGCCGATGGCCCTGAGTTACGTCGCGGCAGGTCTGGGAGTGGCACTGGTGCCCGATGGCGTACCCAACCCCTATCCCGGACTGATCGAGCTGCGGCCGCTGCCGTGGCTGGAGCTCGATCTGCAGCTCTTCATGCTGCGGCGGCGCGAGGCCCCGACTCCGCAGATCAGGGATCTGGCCCGGCTGCTGCGTTCGGGTATCACCCGCCGGTTGCGGGCGGCGGCCGCGTAGGCCACATCTGTATTCATTCGCGTACACGCACGCCGCTCAACCGCGGCGCGCTGCGGGTGACCACGCTCGCCTGACTCCTAACATCGTGGTTTCGTCCATCGCCACGGGAACTGGCGATCAAGCGGCGAATTGAACGTGCACTCGCTCGAGGATTCGCTGCAGTTCCCTGCCCGCCCATCGCGGGGGCACCGTCCAGATCGCGATGCAGGAGGAATGAACATGTCCTACCTTGATGTCAGTCCGCTGATGAGCGCGCTGCGTGCGGCGCCTGATGAATTTGAGCTGTCCGCTGGATGGTTGAACCACATCGGCAGCTCGCACAGCTTCAGATTCGGTCCCGGGGACCAGGTCGAGATCAACGCGGACTGCAGTTGCTCGCTGCTCGCCATCAAGCCCGAGCAGCTTCCGGAATTGTCCAGGTGCTTCCGCGACTGGGAGCGCGAGTACTGGCGTCCCCTGATGATCAACCGGGAATTCGCCTCGCACTTCGCCCCGCGGTCCCTGCTGCGGCGGGTGCTGATAGCGCTGGCCGGTCGGCTGCACCGGTGGCTGCTCCGGCAGCCACGGGCACCGCAGGGTATCGGGAGAGTAGCCCCGACGCATTGATCGGGGCGCTCTTCGCAGTGCCCGCAGACTTGAGCCGCACCGCGGGAGCATTCGCTCCTGCGGTCCTCATCCTTTGCGCATTCGCATCCGCCGCTCTCCCACGGCTGGTGTGATAGAATAACCCCGCCAGGGGAAGCGGCTCTCGCGAGCCGCCTTCGCTCCTCTGGCGTTGAAGCGCCACCGCCGCAGACATGCGCAGCATCGCCTGCCGGCCGCTCACCAGTACTGAAACCCCTGTAGTGCCGCGCGCGTGGTACCACGTGCCGCACTCCTCATGTCGATTGGTCACTCATGCTTTCTACATCCAATGTCGCGATCCAATTTGGTGCCAAGCCACTTTTCGAGCAGGTCACCGTCAAGTTCTCGGACGGCAATCGCTATGGGCTGATCGGCGCCAACGGTTGCGGCAAGTCCACACTCATGAAGATCCTGGGCGGGGAGCTCGAGCAAAGCACGGGCGATGTCATGCTGCAGGCGGGCATGCGCCTCGGCAAGCTGAACCAGAACCAGTTCGCTTACGAAGACGAGCGCGTGCTCGATGTCGTCATGCAGGGTCACGTGGAGATGTGGCAGGCGATGCGGGAGCGCGACCGTATCTACGCCGACAGCGAAGCGACGGATGCCGATTACATGCGTGCCGCGGAGCTCGAAGGCAAGTTCGCCGAGTACGGCGGCTACGATGCCGAGGCTCGTGCCGTCAGTATCCTGACCGACGCCGGCATTCCCGAATCGATGCACAAGGGGCCCATGCGCGAAGTGCCTCCGGGCCTGAAGCTGCGTGTGCTGCTCGCACAGGCGTTGTTTTCCAAACCCGACGTGCTGCTGCTCGATGAGCCCACCAACAACCTGGACATCCACTCGATCCGGTGGCTGGAAGGGGTGCTCAACGACTACGACGCCACCATGATCATCATCAGCCACGACCGGCATTTCCTCAACCAGGTGTGCACCC
>CAZLYG010000674.1:0-294 GCA_964563075.1 uncultured Steroidobacteraceae bacterium
ATGGTCTGCACGATATCGATGTCGTGGATCATCAGATCGAGCACCACGTTCACGTCCGTGCCGCGCTCCTTGTATGGAGCCAGCCGGTGGCATTCGATGAAGCGCGGGCTGTGCAGGTGCGGCTCGGCGGCGAGGATGGCGGAATTGAAACGCTCGAGGTGTCCGACCTGCAGCACGCGTCCCTGGCGGGCCGCGAGATCGATGAGCTCGCGCGCCTCCGGCGCGGTTTCGGTAATGGGTTTCTCCACCAGTACGTGAGCGCCGGCCCCCAGGAAGTCACGGGCGATGGCGAAG
>CAZLYG010000674.1:304-2483 GCA_964563075.1 uncultured Steroidobacteraceae bacterium
GCCGGCGTCGGAGTCACGATGCTGACGGCATCTACCGCCCCGAGGAGCTCGCGATAGTCCTCGAGGCTGCGCGCTGCGACTTCCGCCCCGACTTTCTCCCGAACCTCCTGTCGGGAGTCGACGACGGCAACGAGCTCGCAGCCGGCCAGCTGCGCGTACTTCTGTGCGTGAAAGCGGCCCAGGTAGCCCACTCCGACGACTGCGGCTCTGATTTTTTTCATGGCGGCGCTATTATGCCCGCCCGCGAGATCCGCGCTGGAAACGCTACCTGAGGAGAACCTTTCTGCTGGAACCGCTGGCACGCGCCCGTCGCTCTTTCTCAGCGCAGTCAAGCGCACGCCGTGAGCTGACCTACTTCGGGCTGGCTCTTGTGGTCGGACTCCTGGTGATCCCCCTGCTCACGTGGCTGGTAGGCAGCCGCGTGCTCGGCCCGTACAGCCGGGGAACCGAGGTCCACAACAACGCCTTCGCGCTGCTGAGCGATTTCTTCGCGGGGCTGGTACACGGCTATGTGGTTTTCTGGGTCATGGCCCTCGGGCCCGTCGTGTTCCTGGTCCTGATCCGCCTGTTCCTCACGCTCTGGCGGCGGCCGCCCCAGGCCGGTGACCACAGAGTGTGACGCAGTTCGCGCCTTCCTGAGCGTGAGCGTGACATAGTTCTCAAGCGTCGACGCCGACGCGAATTCGAATAAGAACAAGCGGAAGAAGCGATGAAGAACTCCCAGCGACCGGCCTGGATGGGCACGTCGCGGCGTGCCCCTCGAGCAGCATTACCGCCGCAGGCAGCCTCACAGCCGCAGGTCCCTGCCGGGCCCCCACCACAGACGACGGCAGGGGCGGGACGCAGGCCCGGCAAGACCCGTGATCGCGGCTATGACCCCTATGACACCGTGAACACCCGGTTCCCGGACCCGGACCTCTGGCAGGGCAAGCCGAAGCGCTCGTAACGCTAAGCCGGCTGTAAGGCCGGGCCCGCCTCACTTGGCGGGCCAGTACAACCATACGGTCAGGCTGAACATCAGCAGGGTCGCTGCATAGGCGTGAAAGCGCCACCGGCTACGCTTGATGTCGCCCAGCAGCGCCCCGGCCGAGGCCGCTGAAAACAATGTAAAAACGGCGACCGCCTTGAGGAGCGTGGCCTGCTCCGGCGCGAAGCGCGCCTCGGCCGTGGTCAGGAACAACGTCGTGACCCAGGTCAGGATCAGCCCGGAAGCCAGCGCCACGGCCGAGCCTGTGAGGATGCAAAGGAGCGCAGTCAGCGGCCGCATGAGCTATTCGTCGTTTAATCGTGAACGGAGTCGGTATTCGCACTTGCTAAAGGTGAACTGCACCCTCTAGCCTTGACTCCAAAGTGTACCGAACCTGCGAGCCCCGACACGATGTCTAAGAACCTGCGCCGGTCTTCCGGCTGGATAGCCGCCTCCGTCCTGATGATCCTGGTGCTCGCGCTGGCGGGCTCCGTGCAGGCGCCGGCGAGTCCCTCGATGCTGCCCCCCGGGGCGATCGCCCCGAATGACGGTCAGCGCGCCACGGCGCGCAAGATCGGCCGCATTCTGGAGGAAGCCCACTACAGCCGGATGCCGATCGATGACAAATTGTCCGAGCAGGTGTTCCAGCGCTATCTGGATTTCCTCGACGGCCAGCGCAGCTACTTCCTCGCCAGCGACATCGCCGACTTCCAGAAGTACCGCCTGCAGTTCGATGACATGATCCACACCGGAGAGATCGACCCGGCGTTCGTGATCTTCGCGCGCTTCCAGCAACGCAACCACGAGCGCGTGCAGTACGCGCTCAGCCTGCTGAAGAGCGAGCCAGACTGGACGGTCAACGAGAGCTTCGACTTCGATCGCCAGCACGTTCCCTGGCCGGCCTCCGAGACCGAGATGAACGAGCTGTGGAGAAAGCGCGTCAAGAACGAGGCGCTCTCCCTGATGCTCACGGGCAAGACCTGGCCGCAAGTGGCAGACACCCTGACCAAACGCTACGACCGCATCCTGAAGCGGCTCGACCAGATCACCTCGGAGGATGTGTTCGAGAATCTGATGAATGCGTACGCCCGCACCTTCGATCCGCACTCCAGCTATTTCTCGCCACACAACTCCGAAGAATACCGCATCCAGAAGAGCCTCAACTACGAGGGCATCGGCGCTTCCCTGGAGCAGGTCGATGACTATCTCAAC
>CAZLYG010000675.1:0-2478 GCA_964563075.1 uncultured Steroidobacteraceae bacterium
TCGCGCTCACTTCCGAGATGCGGCCGGAGCCCTTGGTGACCACGACGAAGTTGATGATCGTGAGGATCACGAAAACGACCACGCCGACGGCGAAGTTGCCGCCAATGACGAACTCGCCGAATGACTGAATGACATGTCCGGCGGCCTGCGGCCCGGTGTGTCCGTTGAGCAGCACGACGCGCGTGGAGGCGACGTTGAGCGCCAGGCGCAGCAAAGTGGCCAACAGCAACACGGTCGGGAACACGCCGAACTCGATTGGCCGCGATACGTAGAACACCGCCATGACGATCACGAGCGACAGGGCGATGTTGAACGTGAACAGAACATCGAGCGCTATCGGCGGCAGCGGCAGGATGACCATGGCCAGCACGGCGAGCACGCCCACGGGTACGCCTATGCCGGTGCGCAGCAGGTCGCGCATCGAGGGCATCGTGGATGAGCTTGCCGTGGCCATTTCTCAATCTGCCTCTATGTCAAGCCTTGGTGAGTCGCGGATTCGATCTCGGGACCGATATCGGGCGGCGGTGGCGGCACGACCCCGGTGCGCCTGGCCGTCCTGAGCTGGTAGATGTACGTGAGAACCTGCGCGACGGCCTGATACAGCGATGTCGGGATCTCACCGCCGATGTCGACGTTGCGATACAGGACACGGGCCAGGGGTGGCGCTTCGAAGATCGGTACCGAGTGCTCGGTTGCGATCTCACGGATGCGCGCGGCGATGAGGTCCTGGCCCTTGGCGACTACCAACGGAGCGCGCATGCGCTTCTCGTCGTAGCGCAGGGCTACGGCGAAGTGCGTCGGGTTGACGACGACCACATCGGCTTTCGGAACCTCGTGCATCATCCGGCGACGCGCCGCTTCCTGCTGGGCTTTGCGGATGCGGCCTTTCATCTCCGGGGAACCGTCGCTTTCACGCAGCTCCTGGCGTACTTCCTCGCGAGTCATCTTCAGGCTCTGGGTGTGCTGGTAGCGCTGCCAGGGCACATCGACCGCGGCGATCAGCCCGAGCGCTCCGGCGAGCATCAGCAGGGCGTGTCCGGTCAGGCTCGCGGCATGGGCGAGGCCCATCGCGATGGGCTCGCTCCCCAGGCCCATCAGCTCGAGGGACTTCTGCTCGAGAACCGCCACCGCGACGATCGCGATGACCAGGAATTTGGCGAATGCCTTGCCCAGCTCGACGGCGCCGCGGGTGGAGAACATGCGGCCGAAGCCGTTTATGGGATTCAGCCGCGTGAAGTCGGGAACCAGTACGCCGGGGCTGAGATTCCAGCCGCCCAGGGCCAGAGGTGCCGCCATCGCCGCCACCGCGGTCAGCCCGAGTAAGGGCAGGCAGGCGAGCAACGCGTGGGACATCGAGGCCGAGAGGCCAGCAAGGGCCAGCGTCTCATCGACCGACTGTTCGCGGGAGAGGGAGAGCCCGGAGCGCATGATGGCGAGCAGCTGCCCGCCCATGAACTTGCCGAGCATTTGCAGTCCAGCGCCGGCGATCAGCAGGACCGCCGCGGCGCTCAGCTCCGGTGAGCGCGGCACCTGGCCTTTCTTGCGCGCGTCCTCCAGCCGTTTGGCTGTCGGTTGCTCGGTCCGTTCGAAGTCGTTCTCGGCCATGGCTCAGGTCCCCAGCCCGGAGAGACCGCGCAACAGAGTCAGTCCCTGTTCGACGAGTTGGGTGAAGCTCGACTGCACCGACGGCAGGCCGGCCAGCACAATCAGCAGACCGCACACGAGCGAGACGGGGAAGCCGACCGAGAACAGATTCAGCGTCGGCGCGGCGCGGCTGATGACTCCGAATGCGACGTTGACGATGAGCAGCGCCGTGATGCCTGGCAGTGCGACGGCCAGCGCGCCCGAGAATATCTGCGTACCCCAGCCGACGATCGTCCAGATCGCATCCGGTCCCAGACCGGTGGTGCCGACCGGGAGCGTGTGGAAGCCCTCGATCAGGGTCTCGAGGAGAATCAGATGTCCATTCAGCGCCAGGAAGGTCAAAGTGACGAGCAGCGTGTAGAACTGGCCGACGGCCGGCGTACTGGTGCCGTGCATCGGGTCGATGTTGAAGGCGAACGACAGGCCCATGGAGTTGGCGAGCAGCTGGCCGCCCATGGTGACGGCATCGAAGAGCAGCTGCATGCAGAAACCGAGTGCGATGCCGATGATCATCTGCTGCACCGTCACCAGCAGTCCCGCGGCGGAGAACGGCGTGATGCCGGCAGGGGCGGCCACCAGCGGAGCCACGAGCAGCGCAACGGCCATCGCGAGCAGAATCTTCACTCGCGCGGGCACGAACTGCGCGCTGAAGATCGGTGCCACCATGAAGCAGGCCGCGATCCGCACGAACGGCCACAGCAGCTGCGTGAGCAGGTTTTCGAGCTGTCCGGTGTGGAGGGTGATCATGGCTGGCGCAGCGAGTGTCAATTGATGAGGCCGGGAATGCTTTCGAACAGCTCGCGCGTGTAGCTCACCAGCAGCTTCAGCATCCAC
>CAZLYG010000676.1:0-2460 GCA_964563075.1 uncultured Steroidobacteraceae bacterium
GTCATGGGCAGCGGCTTGTTGAGCACGATGCCGAGCGCGCCCTTTTCGGTGTGCTCGCAGATGAGGGCGACGGATTGGGTGAAGTTCGGGTCGGTGAGCGAGGGCATGGCCACGAGCAGATGATTCGTGAGGCTCGAGCTCAGAGCCGGGCCGGGGTCTGAGAATGGCGACCCGCGATCTTCCGACTCCCCCATACCCTTCAGCCCCATCGTCCTGCTCCGCCCGCTCGCATGTTACGGAGTATGGGGATCCTTGGCGATGGGCTCAAGGAACTGTTGAGACCGTGCCCGTCTGTACTCGGCCGCCGACGAACTGCCACTCGTAGGCAAACCGCAACACCCGGTACTGGTGCGCCAGCTCCGGCGGGAACGGGTCGAACGGGCTCGCCAGCTTGAGGATCTGCAACGCCGCCTGGTCGAGCTCCGCATCCCCGCTGGAGCGCCGGATGAGTGCTCGATCGAGCTTGCCGTCAGAGGCAATCCCCACCTCGACCACAGGGCTGGCCTTCTGACCCGCGGTGCGCGCGGCGAGCGGATAGTTGATCGTGCCGACGCGCTCGACCTTGCGCCGCCATGCATCAAGGTAGGGCGCGAGCGTGGCTGCCCGGGTATCGGGGGTGATCCACAGCTCGTCGCGCTTGGGGCCACGCAGCTGCGCGGGTCCGGTGTCATCCTGCGGCCCGGGCTGGTCGACAGGCTGTGAGTCCAGCAGCATCGGGCGGTTCTGGGCGGTGCCTGCGTTGCCTGGCGGGGCCAGATAGTGCACCCGCACGTTCCATCCGGTCGTGGTCAGAACGCGCTCGTCAGGATTGCCGGCCGCATCGCCGCCCTTACCCAGCGAGTCGCCATCCGGCCGCCCGTCCTGCGCAGGTATCGGGACCGAAGAGGCCCGATTGCGCGGCGCGACCGCCTCTCGGGTATTGCCTGAGCCGAGCTGAGTGCGCTGCGCCAGGTAGGTGGCGGAGTCATTCTTGTCGGCCTCCGGCAGCTCATCCGAGACGAGCAGGACCTCGAGTCCCGGCGCTGAGCCATGCGCCCCCGAGGACGCGTTGAATGTCAGGCCGAGGATGATGAGCCCGTGCAGCAGGGCCGCCAGAAAGATCATGGTGAGCAGCCGGTCGCGCACCGGTGCCTTGCCTTCCCTGAGCATCAACGCCCGTCGTGGCATGGTCAGCCCCGTGCCCGCCCGGAGCCGCAGCGGCGCTCGTGCAGGCGTCGCTCGATCGCCTGCATCAGCATGTCCCCTATGTTGGTGCCGAACTGCTTGTCCAGCTCGCGCAGGCCGGTGGGGCTGGTCACGTTGATTTCCGTCACGAACCCGCCGATCACATCCAGGCCGACGAACAGCATGCCCTTGGCCGCCAGGTCCGGTCCGATCTGCTGCGCAAGCCAGCGATCACGGTCGGTGAGCGGGCGTCCCACGCCCTTGGCGCCCGCGGCCAGGTTGCCGCGGTTATCGTTTGCCTGTGGAATCCTTGCCAGCGCGTAGGGGACCGGCTCGCCATCGATCAGCAGGACGCGGGAGTCGCCGGTCTCGACGATGTCCGGGATGTAGCGCTGCACGATGGCGAAGCGCTGTCCATAGCCCGTGAGCGTCTCGAACACCACGTTCATGTTCTTGTCCTGCTGCTCCAGCACGAAGATCGAGCGGCCACCCATGCCGTCCAGCGGCTTGCAGACGATCTTGCCGTGCTCACGCAGGAAGGCCTCCATCTCCGCCATGCTGCGGGTGATCAGCGTCGGTGCGCAGCACTGTGGAAACCAGGCGGTATAGACCTTCTCATTCATGTCCCGCAGACCCTGGGGTCGATTGACGACCAGTGCGCCCTGCTCCTGAGCTCGGTCGAGCACATACGTGGTGTAAATGTATTCGGTGTCGAAGGGCGGGTCCTTGCGCATCAACACACAATCGAGCTCTCCCAATCGCAGCAGTTGCGCGGTGCCGCGGGTGAACCAGTCGTTCGGGTCCGCGCGCACGGTGAGTGGACGCGCGTGGCCAAAAGCGATGCCGTCACGCAGCGACAGGTCGCCCTGCTCCAGATAGAACAGCTCGAACCCCCGGGCCTGGGCCGCGAGCAGCATCCCGAGCGTGGAGTCCTTGGGGTACTTGATGTCTTCGATGGGGTCCATCACGACGCCCAGCCGAATGCGTTCGCTCATGTCTGCAGCTCACCCGTAAGTCGCCCGAACCCGCAGCGGCCTGCAGGTCTGTGGCGGATTATGCTCGGTACCGCGCCAATATGTTGCGCAGAGCGCGACGCAGCCCGCCTCTGCAGTACCTGCCTGCGGCGACCTTCAAAAAACGTGACACGCGTGGCATGGCTTGGGGTATACCGATATGTTAAAAGGCGCGCTGCATTTGCTTGCGGTTCGGCCACCATGGCCGTGGCTACCGATGGAGTCGCTCCCCGGGGCCACCGTTCTCTTAGGCCGTTGTATGGAAGGAGTTGCCTGACCGTGA
>CAZLYG010000677.1:0-2455 GCA_964563075.1 uncultured Steroidobacteraceae bacterium
CAGCATCCACGGTCCGGCGATGACGAGTGCGAGTGCCATCGCGATCAGCTTCGGGATGAAGGACAGCGTCTGCTCGTTGATCTGCGTGGCCGCCTGGAAGGCGCCGACGATGAGGCCGGTGACGAGCGCGACCAGCAGCAGCGGCGCCGCGAGCATCAGGGTAATCTCCAGTGCGCGACTGCCCAGGGACATGACGGTATCTGGATTCATGGTGGTGCTAGCTGTAGAAGCTCGATGCGAGCGTGCCCATGACGAGCGTCCAGCCGTCAACGAGCACGAACAGCATGAGCTTGAACGGGAGTGAGATCAGGACCGGCGACAGCATCATCATGCCCATCGACATGAGCACGCTCGCCACCACCAGATCGATGATGACGAACGGGATGAAGATCAGGAACCCGATGAGGAATGCGGTCTTCAGCTCGCTGGTGACGAATGCGGGCACCAGGATCGTCAGGGGCACATCCTGCGGCGTCGCAAAGCCCTTGCCGCCGGAGATGCGCACGAAGGTGGCGATATCGGCCTCGCGTGTCTGATCGAGCATGAATTTCTTCAGCGGCACCAGCGAGCGGTCCAGGGCGACCGTCGCGTCGATGGTCCCGGCCGAGTACGGCTTGAATGCCTCGGTGTTGATCTTGTCGATGACGGGCGACATGACGAACAGCGTCAGGAACAGTGCCAGTCCGAGCAGTACCTGGTTGGGAGGTGTCTGGCCCGCGCCGAGCGCCTGCCGCAGGATCCCGAGCACGATCACGATGCGGGTGAATGCCGTCATCATCAGGAGAACCGCGGGCAACAGGGTCAGCGCCGTCATCAGCGCCAGCACCTGCAGGGTCAGCGTGTAGGTCTGGCCGCCGCCGCTGGCGCTCTGTACCGTCAGCGCCGGAATTCCCGGGTCGGCGCCCGCAACGGCAGGCAGCAACAGGGCTGCGCCCGCAATCGAGATACCGATGAGAGTGCGACGGCTCACTTGCCGAGGCTCCGCATGAGGATTGCGCGAAACGTCGGCCGGGAGTCATCGGAGGCGCCCACGGGCCTGGACAGCTCCAGGGGCTCGGCAAGCACGTGCAGCGTGTTGACCCTGCCGGGAGCCACGCCGATGAGAATCTGCGTAGGCCCGACTTTCAAAAGTACGGCGCGCTCTTTCTGTCCGAGCGGCACGTCGGCGAGTATGTCGATGGCGTTGCCGACACGGCTACCCAATCCACGCATCCTGCGCACGATCCACGCAAAGGCGAACACGGCCGCGAGTACTACGACGAGCGCGAGAGTGACCTCGCCGAGGCCGCTCACGCCACTCACATGCGTCGCGCTGATCGCGCTCGGAGCTGCGAAAGGATGGGAAGCGTCCACTTCAGCTCACTTCAACTTGCGAATGCGCTCTGCGGGGCTGATCACATCCGTCAGCCGGATGCCGAACTTGTCGTTGACCACGACGACTTCGCCGTGCGCGACCAGCGTGCCGTTGACGAATACATCCAGCGGCTCGCCGGCCGCCCGGTCGAGCTCGACGACCGAGCCCTGGTTCAGTTGCAGCAGGTTGCGGATCGGAATGCGAGTACGACCGACCTCCATGGAGAGAGTCACCGGCACATCGAGGATGACGTCGAGATTGACGTCACGGGTTCCCGGCGGGGACTCGTCCTGGAGGTTCTCGAACTCGGCAGGCTTGGCGCTCATGGCTCTCTAGTTCCTCTTGCCGATGGGATTGTCGATCGCGCTGGCCTTGCTCTTGCGCACGCGATCTTCGATCTTCACGGCCTGCTGGCCGCGGGAGACGCCGTACGAGCCGCGCAGGATCGGCACGTCCTCGGCGAAAATCGTGACCTTGCCGTTGAAGTCGCAGGGCAGCACATCGCCGGGCTTGAGATTGACGAGCTCGGCGAGCGAGATGGAGGAGCGGCCCAGCAGCGTAGTCAGCTCGATGTCCGCATCATCCAGCTCCTCGCGCATGGAGATGGACCAACGCTCGTCCCTTTCGACCAGGTCGCTCGCGACACCGGCGTCGAGGACCTCGCGCAGCGGCTCGATCATGGCGTACGGCATGGTGATGTGCAGATTGCCGCCGCCGCCGTCGAGCTCGACGTGGAAGCTGGTGACGACGACGACTTCCGAAGGGGCGGCGATGGTCGCGAAGTGCGGATTGATCTCCGACTGCAGGTATTCGACTTCGATCTTGGCAATGTGCGCCCAGGCTTCCTGCAGGTCGGCAAACACGCTGCGCAGCAGCATGTGGATGATGCGCTGCTCGGTCGCCGTGAACTCACGGCCTTCGATCTTGGCGTGCCGCCCGGTACCGCCGAAGAAATTGTCGACGACCGCAAACACCAGCTTCGGATCGAGCACCACCAGGCCGGTGCCGCGGAATGGATTGATCTTCACCAGGTTCAGGCTGGTCGGTACGTGCAGCGTGTGCATGTACTCGCTGAATTTCTTGACGCCGACCGGATGCACT
>CAZLYG010000678.1:0-2452 GCA_964563075.1 uncultured Steroidobacteraceae bacterium
TGATCCTGGGCCTGGGTGCCGTTTCGGAGCGGCCGCCGGCTGACATCGCGGGCATCGAGCTGGCGACGCCTTATCAGCGGCAGTCGCTCGATCGCGAGCTCTACCGCAACAAGCGCATCGGCATTCTCGGCCAGGGTAATTCGGCTTTTGAAACCGCCGAGTACCTGGCCGGCAGCGCGGCGTTCGTGCACATACTGGCGAAACGGCCGATCCGCTTCGCCTGGGAAACCCACTTCGTCGGTGACTTGCGCGCCATCAACAACAACATCTTCGACCTTTACCAGCTGAAGGCGATGCATGCAGTGCTCAATCCGCGCGTGGTGCGTATCGACGCGCTACCCAATGGCGCGCTCCAGACCACTCACGAATACGACTTCCCCAACGCGACGGTTCCCGGGACTCTGCAGCTCACGCGGGAATACGACCATATCCTGTGCTGCACCGGCTGGAACTGGACGGCTGACGGACTGTTCGCCGCAGCCGACCGGCCCGCCACGAAAGCCGGTGGCAAGTTTCCCCAGCTGAGCACGGTCTGGGAGTCGGCGAATGTCGCCAACCTGTTTTTCGTCGGCGGCGCCATGCAGGCGATCGATCGACAATCTGCCTCCGGGTTCATGCATGGCTACCGCTACAACATCAGAACACTGGCGGGGCTGCTGGAAGAGCGCTACGAGGGCAACCCCTATCCCGAGCGCCGCTTTGCGCCGCTCCTCTGGGATGAGGTGCTCGAGTGGTTCTATTCGCGGGTGAGCACGACCCCGGCGCTGTTCCAGCTGTTCGCATTCCTGTGCGACAGCCTGACATTCAGCCGCGACATGAAGTCGGCAACCCTGCAGCAGGAGCTGCCGATTGCCTATGCACGCGAGCGGCGGGACCGCGAGCGGCACGTGCTCCTCTTCACGCTCGAGTTCGGCTTTCATCATTTCTCGACCTCGACCCTGAGCTTCCTGGGTCCGTCCGATCCGACCAATCCCACGTGTGCGGCCTTCCTGCACCCCGTGGTACGTCACCTGCACGGCGATCGTGAAGCCGAGTTTCACTTCGGCGACTCGTTGCTGGCGCGGTGGGACAGGCCGCACGAGGGCGGCGGGGCCGTCATGCCGTACCACGATGCCTTCAGGCGCTGGCTCGCGGAGCAACTGGGCGTCGCATTGCCGGACGTAGGGGGTGCCGGTGGACGCTCGCCCTACCGTCCCTGGACATCAGCGGAGCTCGCGCAGTGGAAGGCTGCTCATAGCCAGCCGCCGCGTGAACCTGTCTGCAAGGCCGCGAGCTGAGTGTGCCGGTCAGGCGCCGGCGGGCGGCTGGCCGCACCCGCGGGACAACACACTCCGGCCCCGTCATTCGTAACCTGCGGCGTTGTGGCCTGATCGCGGTCGCAGAACGAGTCGGCCGCTTCAGGCTGCAGTGCGGGGATCTCATCGACCTGGCAATGGGCGAGCCCGATTGCGCTCCACCCAAGGCGGCAAAAGCGGCCGCGGTGCGTGCCATCGCGCGGAACGACAGCAGATATTCCGCGTCCGCGGGAACCGTCGAAGTGCGGCACGCGATCGTGCAGAGGCTGCGGCGGTTGGCCGGCTTGTCGTACTCGATGGACGAGGTGATTGCCTGCACGGGCGGGTTGCAGGTGCTCTCGAACGCCATGCGTGCCACGATGACACGCGGCGCCGAGGTCGTTCTCCCGACGCCCTTCTGGGCGCCTTATGCGGATGTCGTGAAACTCGCCGGAGGGCGGCCTCGACACATCGGCTGCTCGCTCGAAGATGATTACCGGCTGGATCCGGCCGCACTCGATGCAACGCTGTCAGCGCGTACCCGCTGGCTGATCCTGAATTCCCCCGGCAATCCGACGGGCAGCATTCTCACGGCCGCGAATCTTCGGCAGATCACCCGCGTACTGCGCAAATACCCGCATGTCTGGATCCTTTCCGATGAGGTGTACTCGAATCTCGTGTACGACGACACCCCTTGCTGCAACATCGTCCAGGTTGCGCCGGAGCTGCGCTCACGAACCCTCATCCTCAACGGCGCCTCGAAAGCCTACGCGATGCCGGGCTGGCGACTGGGGTTCGCCGCCGGGCCGGCCGAGCTGATCCGGGCCATGACCGTAGTCCAGGAAGGCACCACGCTGGCGCCCTGCACGATTACCCAGGCGGCGGCGGCAGAAGCCATGAGCAGCGCGGGGGATGGCTTCATGCAAAGCCTGCGGCGCACCTATCGCCGGCGCCGCGACCTGTTTGCGGCAACACTCAATTGCATCCCCGGATTCGAGTGCCCGATCCCTGCCGGCAGCTTTTACCTGTTTGCCCGAGTCGCCGGCCTCATCGGTCGGCGGACTCCGCAAGGTAGGACCCTGCGTACCGACGGGGATGTCGCCGACTACCTGCTGGAGGCTGCACACGTGGCGGTCATACCGGGTGCCCTGTTCGCAGCCTCTCCGTACCTCCGCCTC
>CAZLYG010000679.1:0-2451 GCA_964563075.1 uncultured Steroidobacteraceae bacterium
CCCACCTCTTACTCTTTGCGCGACTGCACCCGGTCGACGCTCGTGACCGCGATTGAAGCCTGCGCTCAGCCGGCCGCCGATCGTGCGTACCAAACCGATACCGGAGGGCGTGAGAGCTGGAGCTGGACAGCAGTGCCTGGCCAGTCGAAAGCGCTGATGCGCTTGGCGGCGCTCGTGCCGGGCGACCGGATCCGCATCAGCGCCGCCGGCGGGGAGCTGAACTTCGCCAAGGCCTAGCGGTCCTGGCAAGGGTTTGACGCCGGCCAGCGGGTATAATCCCGTCCCGTAAGTGGGGCCACGCAAAGACAACAACGCCATGCCGTTCTACGAATACGAATGCGCCAACTGCAAGTTCTACAGCGAGGTCATGCAGAAGATTACGGACCCGCCGCTGGAGAAGTGCCCTTCCTGCGGCAAGAAGGCGCTGAAGAAGCTGGTTTCCGCACCCGTATTCCGGCTCAAGGGAGGGGGCTGGTACGAGACGGATTTCAAGTCGGACAAGGAGGGCAAGCGCAACCTCGCCGATCGCGAGGAGCCGGTCGTCAAGTCCGAGGACAGCAAGAGCTCCGACTCCAAGCCCGCCCCTGTGAGCGAGCCCGCGGGCAAAGGCGCGACCGCCGCAACCGAGTCCGCACCCAAGGCAAGCGGTGCCGCCGGGAGCGCTGGCAGCGAAGGCTCGGGCGCGAAGAGGGCAGCCAAGAGAGCGGCGACTCCCACAAAGGCGGCTGCGCGATCTACCTCGAAGCCCGCCTCCAAGGGCCGGGCGAAGAGCAGCGCGCGCAAAAAGGCTCGTCGGTGACTGGGCCCGCGGCGAAGGCGGCGGCGGGGGCTGTACGCAAACGCAGCCTGCGTCGCTATCTGGTCGCGGGCATGCTGGTATGGCTGCCCATACTCGCCACCATCTGGGTGGTGACCTTCTTCATGCACCTGATGGACCGCACGCTGGTACTGCTGCCCCCCGAGTACCGTCCCCAGGCCGTCGTGGGCTTTGCATTGCCCGGTTTCGGGGCACTGCTGGCGTTCGTCATCGTCCTGGTGACCGGCGTCGTCGTCAGCAACCTGATCGGACGGCAACTGGTGCTGTTCGGCGAGGATCTGCTGAACCGCATTCCGCTGGTGAGGACTGTATATAGCGGCGTCAAAAGCTTCACTGAGAGCGTGTTCTCGCAGTCGAGCTCGTTCCGCAAAGTCGTGATGGTGCAATACCCGCGCGCAGGCATGTGGAGCATCGGCTTTCTGACCGCCGAGGATGTCCCAGAGGTCACCCGCCGCACGGGTGCGTTTATATCTCCAACGCCCTGAATGCTACTGCCGGCTATATCGTGATCGTGCCCCGCAGCCAGATTGTCGAGCTGGACATGACCGTCGATGCGGCTATGAAGATGATCATCACCGTCGGCGTGGTGACTCCCCAGGATCTGCTGGGGCAAGAAGCCGGCGGGGCTGGGAACGCAAAACCCCCGGCGCGGGCGCTTTCCGGCTAGGTCCTGTTGCCAGGGCATCCCCAAACGCGCCTTCCCCCAAGTGCGCCTCCCGGGCCTGCCTTGCGGGGGTAACGGGGCCTCCGTACTATCGCGCGCCTTATGCGCTCACATTACTGCGGACAGGTCGACGAGAAGCTCATCGGCCAGGAAATCACCGTTGCGGGCTGGGTACACCGCCGCCGGGACCATGGCGGGGTCATCTTCGTCGATCTGCGCGATCGCGAGGGGCTGCTGCAGATCGTGTTCGATCCGGACGCAGCGGAAATCTTCAACGAGGCCGAGCGCCTGCGCAACGAGTTCGTCATCCGGGTGAAGGGGCGCGTCCGCGAGCGTCCCAGTGGGACGACGAACCCGCACCTGGCCTCCGGCCGCGTCGAAGTGCTCGCCAAGGAGCTGGAGCTGCTGAACCGCTCCGAGCCGCTGCCATTCCAGCTGGATGAGGCGGTGAGCGAGGAGCTGCGCCTCAAGTACCGCTACCTGGATCTGCGCCGCGATGTCATGACGCAGCGATTGCGCCTGCGCCACCGCTTGACGCGCTCGATGCGCGCCTTCCTGGACTCCAACGGCTTCATCGACCTGGAGACGCCGGTCCTCGGCAAGTCGACTCCCGAGGGTGCGCGCGACTACCTGGTGCCGAGCCGTACCCAGGCGGGCAAGTTCTTCGCACTGCCGCAGTCGCCGCAGATCTTCAAGCAGCTCTTCATGGTGTCCGGGTTCGACCGCTACTACCAGATCACACGCTGCTTCCGGGACGAGGACCTGCGCGCGGATCGCCAGCCCGAATTCACGCAGCTCGACATCGAGACGTCGTTCATGTCGCAGGACGACATCATGACCTTGATGGAAGAGCTGCTCCGGCACTTCTTCGATGAGGTGTTGGGTGTCAAGTTGCCAAATCCGGTGCCGCGCATGACCTACGCGGAAGCGATGCGGCGCTACGGCTCGGACAAGCCGGATCTGCGCATAC
>CAZLYG010000680.1:0-2449 GCA_964563075.1 uncultured Steroidobacteraceae bacterium
GAGGGCGCGATGACGACGCCGCCGGCATGCATTCCCGCGTTACGCGTGAGGCCTTCGAGCGAGCGCGCGAGGTCGATGAGGTTCTTCACCTCGTCTTCCGTGTCGTAGAGCCTCTTCAGCTCCGGCTCCTTCGTCAGCGCGTCATCGAGAGTGATCCCGAGCTCGAAGGGCACGAGCTTGGCGATCCTGTCGACATAACCGTACGTCATGCCGAGAACGCGGCCGACATCGCGCACTACTGCCTTGGCCGCCATCGTGCCGTAGGTAATGATCTGCGATACGCGCTCCCGGCCGTACTTCTGCGCCACGTAATCGATCACACGGTCGCGCCCATCCATGCAGAAGTCGACGTCGAAGTCCGGCATCGACACCCGCTCGGGGTTGAGAAAGCGCTCGAACAGCAGATCGTGCTGCAGGGGGTCCAGGTCGGTGATGCGCAGGCTGTAGGCCACCAGCGAGCCGGCTCCCGAGCCGCGACCCGGCCCGACCGGGACCCCGTTCTCGCGCGCCCAGCGGATGAAGTCCGCGACGATCAGAAAGTACCCCGCGAAACCCATCTGGCAGATCACGTCCAGCTCGACCCGCAGGCGCTCGCGGTATTTGCCCCAACTTGACTCAGGAACCGCCGCGAGGCGCACATCGAGGCCCCGGGCAGCCTCCGCGCGCATGAAGTCCTCGGTAGTGGTTTCGCCGGGGACCGGATACTTCGGCAGCCGCGCCTCGCCCAATTTCAGGGGCAGTGTGCAACGTCGCGCAATCTCCACGGCATTCGTCAGAGCTTCGGGCACGTCCGAGAACAGTTCCGCCATTTCCTCCGGCGTACGCAGGTATTGCTGCCGTGTGTAGCGGCGAACACGTCCGGGGTCGGCAAGAAAGGCACCGTCGTGAATGCAGACGCGCGCTTCATGCGATTCGAAATCATCCTCCTTCAGGAAGCGGACATCATTGGTCGCCACGACAGGGACACCACGGCGCCCCGCAATGGCGACGGCGGCCGCGATGTATGACTCGTCCTCCGCGCGCCCGATGCGCTGCAGCTCGACGTAGAATCGCTCAGGAAACAACCCGAGCCAGAAATCCAGGGCTCGCTCGGCTTCGCCCTCGCGTGCATTGATCAGCGCGCGGCCGACATCTCCTTCCGCGGCACAGGAGAGTGCGATGAGACCCTGCACGTTCTCAGGAGTCAGCCAACTGCGCTCGATCGTCGGCAAACCCCGCTTCTGACCTTCCAGATACGCGCGGCTGACGAGGCGAGTCACGTTGCGATACCCGGTCTGGGATTGGCACAGCAGGGTGAGCTTCGAGGGCAGCTGCCGCTCGCCGGCCTCGGCAATCAGCAGATCGACGCCGACGACGGGTTTCACGCCACGCGCCAGTGCTGCGCGATAGAACTTCACCATCGCAAACAGATTGCTCTGATCGGTCACGGCAATCGCCGGCATTCCGGCCGCGGCGACCGCCTCGATGAGCTCGGGCACACGCACGACGCTATCGATCAGCGAGTACTCCGTGTGCAGTCGCAGGTGTACGAAACCCGGTGAGCGCATGGGTCAGCCCGGCTCCAGCGGAATGAACGCGGAGGCATCGGCCAGATCATCCAGGGGATCGAGCGCCTCCAGCGCGAGGCGGACGGGATTGAACGACCTGCGATGCAAAGGCGAGGGGTCCTGCTCGCGCAGCGCCGCCAGATGAGCGGCCGTTCCGTACCCTTTGTGGATGGCGAGCTTGAAGCCGGGGTAGCAAACGTCGAGCCGCTCCATCATCGCGTCGCGGTGGGTCTTCGCCAGGATGGAAGCAGCACTGATCGCGGGGACCCGGGCATCCCCTTCCACAATCGCCTCCACCGTACAGCCCAGGCGCAGGTCATCGATACGTGGGAGCTGATTGCCGTCGATCTGGATGTGGGTCGGGCACATCGGCAGACGCAACAGTGCGCGCCGCATGGCCAGGAAAGTCGCGCCGAGGATGTTCAACGCGTCGATTTCGTCGCGATCGGCCCAGGCGACCGCCCAGGCCAGGCAGCGGGCGCGAATGAGCGTTGCCAGCCGCTCGCGCTCCTCCGGGGTGAGCACCTTGGAATCGGCGAGCCCGCGGATGCGGCGCTTGGGATCGAGAATGACGGCCGCGGCGACGACGGGCCCCGCAAGGGGACCCCTGCCCGCTTCATCGACACCCGCAACACGCTTCTCAACCACCGCTGACTCCGCGTTCACGCGGCGCATCGCCTGCACCGGCGGCCCCTGCATACTCCAGTATCGCCGCGGCTGCACGGTCAGCCCCTCCGCGCCGCAGCGTCACGTGCACGCGCCGAAATTCCTGCTGCAATTCGCTCAAGTGCTCACGATCTCCCAGCTCTCGCAGCAACGCTTTCCCCAGAGCCTCACCGGTGACGGCATCCTGGAAGAATTCTGGCACGAGGCGACGGCCGATCAGAAGATTCGGTTGCGAA
>CAZLYG010000681.1:0-2438 GCA_964563075.1 uncultured Steroidobacteraceae bacterium
CGCTGTTGGCCCTGGCTGCCTGGCGGCTGATCGATACGCCGCGGGGATTCATTCCTCAACAGGACCAGGGCGACGTCGCCATTTCCATTCAGCTCCCGGTGGGCGCCACGCTCGCACGCACGGACGCGGTGGTGCAGCAGGTCATCGATATCGTTCTGAAGACGCCGGGAGTCTCCTCGGCTTCCGTGTATGCCGGCATCGATGGCAACGGCTTCAACAACCAGTCCAGCTCCGGACAACTCTGGGCGATATTCGAGCCCTTCCCGGTAAGACTCGCAAAAGGACTCACGGCGGCGCGCATCACCGCCTCGCTCCGCGAGCGGCTTGCGCCGATCACCGCCGCGGACATCCGCATTTCCCAGCCCGCCCCGGTGCTCGGGCTGGGCTCTGCCGGCGGTTTCCGCATGATGATCGAGGACCGGGGTGGTTACGGATACGCGGCTCTCGAGGCGGCCGCGCGCGATGTCGCCGAGGCAGCCGCCAGGGACCCGGCGATTACCAACACCTACGTGAGCTTCAACAGCCACAGCCCCCGGCTGGAGGCCAAAGTCGATCGCGACAAAGCGCAGATGCTCGGGGTCCCGCCTGCAGACGTCTACGGCACCCTGCAGACCTATCTCGCCGGCACCTATGTCAACAACATCAATCTGCTCGGCCATACGTTCCAGGTCATCGCCATGGCGGACGCGCCCTTCCGGCAGGACCAGGCGTGGGTGGGCACGCTCAAGACCCGCTCGAGCTCCGGGGCCATGGTGCCGCTGAGCTCCGTGGTCAATTTCAAGCCGGCGGCCGGGCCCTACAAGGTACTGCGCTACAACCTCTACCCTGCCACCGATATCCAGGGCGACACGCGGGCGGGCGCTTCCACCGGGCAGGCCATGGAGGCCATGGAGCGCATCGCCAAAGCGCGCCTGCCGGCAGGCTTTGCCTACGAATGGACGGACCTGGCCTTCCAGCAGCAGCTCGCCGGTAACGCCTCCGGTGAGAGCTTCGCGCTCGCGGTGGTGTTCGTCTTCATCTTCCTGGCGGCCCTGTACGAGAGCCTCACCCTGCCGTTGGCCGTCATCCTGATCGTGCCGATGTGCCTGCTTGCGGCGATGTTGGGAGTGAATCTGCGGGGCACGGACAACAACATCCTCACCCAGATCGGCATGGTCGTGCTGATCGGTCTTGCCGCCAAGAACGCCATTCTGATCGTCGAGTTTGCCCGCCAGGCCGAGGAGCGCCTGGGTCTGGCACCGGCCGCCGCCGCCGCACACGCGGCGCGCACCCGACTACGACCGATTCTGATGACCTCCGTCGCCTTCGTCGCGGGCGTGGCTCCCCTCGCATTCGGCTCTGGTGCGGGCGCCGAGATGCGCCAGGCCCTCGGCATTGCAGTGTTCTTCGGAATGATCGGCGTCACGCTGTTCGGGCTGCTGTTTACCCCGGTCTTCTACGTCTTGTGCCGCTGGATCGCTGTGCGCTTCAAGCGTCCCGGCAACGCCCCCCAGGTCGGACACACGCCCTCCCCACCCGCCGTTTCCTGACCTTCAGCGGCGCGGCTGCGACATGAGGCGCTCGATGATCGACAGCGCCATCTCAACACCGTTCTCGGCGACCATACGCTCCTTCAATGCAGCGGCACTGGAGCGCGCGCCGGGGCTCTCTGCAAAGGCGATGCTACGTGCGAGAGCTGCTGCACGCGCGCGCCCTGCCCCAACGGGCTCTGCGGCCACGCCGAGCCGCAGTAGCCGGTCGGCCCAGAAAAACTGATCGGCGGCAAAAGGAACGACCACCGAAGGAACGCCCGCCCGCGTTGCCGAGTGCGTCGTACCGGAGCCTCCGTGATGCACGACTACCGACATCCTGGGAAACAGTGCGCTGTGCGCCGTCTCGCCCACAACGAAGAAGTTGTGCGGCAGTGACGCCGGATCCACGCCGCTCCACCCCGGGTAAAACGGCAACCGAAAGGCCGGCGAACGAGGCCAGACCCGACAGGATGATGGCATCGCACCCGCGGCCGGCGGCGACGAGCTGGCGCATCCAGGCTTCGGTGTTGGCAGTGGCCAATTGCGCCAGGGAACGCGCCGTGTCGCTAAAGCGGCTGCCGCTGCGTACGAGCTTCGAGAGTCCCTCGGTCGAGTGCAGCGCTGACTTGATATCGCCTGCGAGAGGTTGCGCAGGGACACCCAGTGCACCGGCGCTCCCGAGGGCGGAGTGATCTGCGAGCAGCAGGGCCTGATGGCCGGCGTCCAGCAGGCCGCGACACAGTGCGGCGAGCGGACGTGTGTCGCCTTCAGTCCCATAAGTGACCGCGACGAATCTCATCGCCGGACCCCACAGCGGTCAGTCGCGTTCTCTGCTATTGTTAACGCTACCATGAGGCCTGCTCGCTCGCAGGTGAGCGTCACGTGAAATCTGGGGGGGACGCATGCACGCGTATCCGGTGATGTTCG
>CAZLYG010000682.1:0-2418 GCA_964563075.1 uncultured Steroidobacteraceae bacterium
TGAACGCGAGCGGCGCTACTTCGATGACGTTGCGCTCGATGAACCGTGCAACGCGATCGAACCCCATCATCTCGTACAGGGCGTCGTACATCGGGCGCAGGTAGGGATCGACTTTCTGCGTCAGATCCCCCGGCAGGAAGCCCAGCCGCTCGCCGGCTTCAACGGCAGGTCGCACGAGAACGATGCGACGCACACTGTCGGCGCTCAGGGACTCCACCGCACAGGCAACGGCGAGGTAGGTTTTGCCCGTACCCGCAGGTCCGATGCCGAAAGTCAGATCGCGGGCGCGAATGTGAGCCAGATAGTCACGCTGATGGGTTCCGCGAGCTCGGATACCCCCACGGGGAACCCTGACCGCCTGTTCACCGGATGCGGGCTCGCCGGGACCGCTCGCGAGGCCGCCGGATTCGCGCTCTCGCAATGCCAGATGCACGCTCTCGGGGGTCACTTCCTCGCTTTTGGCCAGGTCGAACAGATCGCGCAACGTATCCTCGGCGCTCGCGGCGCGCACACCACTGATGCGGAACGTGTCCCCGCGACGGCGGATCTGTACGTCGAGCCGCGATTCGAGCAACCGCAAATTCTCATCCAGCGGGCCGCACAGGTTCGCGAGCCGCGCGTTATCCGACGGCTCGAGCTCGAATTCCCGAAGAGCTTCCGCTGCGGAGGCCACTGTTTCAGGCACTCGCGCTCACCTGCGATGCAACGCTCTGCGCGCACTCGCTGGCCGCCTCTCGCGCGCCCGCGTGCAGCCTGCCCCGCAGGCTGTGGGGCCTGGCTTCCGTCACCAGCACATCGGCAAAGCGGCCAATGAGTGAGGCGGGCCCGGCAAAGTTCACCCAGCGGTTGTTCTCCGTGCGGCCGGCCAGCTCGCGCTCGTCCTTCTTGGCGTGCCGCTCTACCAGAACGCGCTGGATGCTGCCGACCATCGACGCGCTGATCGCCCGGGACTGTGCCTCGATCTGAGCCTGCAGGCGCACGAGCCGCTCCTGTTTGATCCCGGGAGCGACCTCGTCCGGGAGCGACGCCGCGGGAGTACCGGGACGGCGGCTGTAGAGAAAGCTGAACGACAGGTCGAAGCCGACATCCCGTACCAGCGCCATCGTTGCCTCGAACTCGCGCTCGCCCTCCCCGGGGAAACCGACGATGAAGTCCGAAGTGAGGCTGATGTCGGGGCGCACGGCGCGCAGCTTGCGCACCTTTTCCTTGAATTCCAGGGCCGTGTAGCCGCGTTTCATCAGAGCCAGGACGCGATCCGAGCCGCTCTGCACAGGCAGATGCAGATGGTTGGCCAGCTGCGGCACGCTGGCAAACGCCTCGATCAGACTGTCCGAGAATTCCAGGGGGTGCGAGGTCGTGAAACGGATGCGCTCGACGCCAGGAACTGCAGCCACGTGATGGATCAGCGTGGCCAGGTCGACAATCGCGCCGTCCGTCATCACACCCGCATAGGCATTCACGTTCTGCCCCAACAGGGTGATCTCGCAGACACCCTGCGAAGCGAGTTGCCGCACTTCCTCCAGCACCGAGTCGAAGGGGCGGCTCACCTCATCCCCGCGCGTGTAAGGCACGATGCAGAAGCTGCAGTACTTGCTGCAGCCTTCCATGATCGAAACGAATGCCGTCGCGCCCTCGGCACGCGGCGCCGGCAGGTGATCGAACTTCTCGATCTCCGGGAAGCTGACATCGACGACGGGACGCCCCGTGCGGCGCAGATCGATGAGCATCTGTGGCAGCCGGTGCAGCGTCTGCGGTCCGAATACCAGGTCCACGAAGGGAGCCCGCTCAGTGATCGCCTCGCCTTCCTGGCTGGCGACGCAACCACCCACGCCGATGACCACGTGCGGCCGTTCGGATTTGATCCGGCGCCATTCGCCCAGCAGGGAGAACACCTTCTCCTGCGCCTTCTCGCGCACGGAGCACGTGTTCATCAGCAGCACATCGGCCTCTGCGGGGTCCTCGGTCGCCGTGTAGCCCGCACCGGCGGCCAGCACGTCCGCCATCCGTGCGGAGTCGTACTCATTCATCTGGCAGCCGAAGGTTTTGATGAGGTAGCGGCGGGGCATAGCTCGAACGTGTAATTCTACGGCCTTTTGGGCCCGCACCCTAAGGGTCGCCGCCGACGCCCGCTCTCGCGTCGAAAACCTGATTGGAATCAATGTCTTTCAGAAGGGGATGTCGTCGTCGAAGTCCTCACCGCCGCCGCTCGGGGGGGACGGTTCCGGGTAGGAGGGCCCGCCACCGCCGCCCAGGCTGCTCCCGGAGCCCCCAGCGGCCGCGCCCGCGCCAGCGCTTGCTCCGCCGCCGCGTCCACCGAGCATCTGCAGCTCGTTGCCCACGATTTCGGTCGAGTAGCGCTCGTTGCCCTGCTTGTCCTGCCACTTGCGGGTGCGCAGGCTGCCCTCAATATAGACCTGC
>CAZLYG010000683.1:0-2414 GCA_964563075.1 uncultured Steroidobacteraceae bacterium
TGAACTCACTCGCCGAGGCCCTTGGGATGCAGCTACCGGGCTCTGCCGCGATTCCCGCACCCTATCGCGAGCGCCAGCAGATCGCCTACGAGACGGGCAAGCGCATCGTGGCGATGGTGCACGAGGACCTGCGTCCCTCGAAAGTGATGACCCGCGACGCATTCCTCAACGCCATCGTCGTCAACTCCGCAATCGGTGGCTCGACGAATGCTCCGATTCACGTGACGGCCATCGCGCGCCATCTGGGCATCGATCTCCCGCTGCAGGAATGGCAGACGCACGGCCACCACATTCCCCTGCTCGTGAATCTGCAGCCCGCCGGAACGTATCTGGGTGAGGACTATCACCACGCAGGCGGTGTGCCAGCAGTGGTAAACGAGCTCATGAAGCAGGGCTTGATCCGTGAGAACGCCCTGACCGTCAATGGGCGCACCCTCGGAGAAAACTGCCGCGGCCGTGAGATTCAGGATGTCAACGTGATCCGCCCGTTCGCGCAGCCGCTGCGCAAGGACGCAGGATTCCTCGTCCTGCACGGCAACCTGTTCGACTCGGCCATCATGAAGACCAGCGTGATCAGCGAGGATTTCCGCCGCCGGTATCTGAGCAACCCGGCGGATCCGGAGGCCTTCGAGGGCCCTGCCGTGGTATTCGACGGCCCGGAGGACTACCACCAGCGCATCGACGACCCGGCGCTCGGTATCGATGATTCAACGATGCTGTTCATGCGCGGGGCCGGCGCAATCGGCTATCCGGGAGCGGCAGAAGTGGTCAACATGCGGCCGCCGGCGTATCTGCTCGAGCGTGGAGTGACTTCTCTGCCGTGCATCGGCGATGGCCGCCAGTCCGGCACATCCGCTTCTCCCTCCATTCTGAACGCCTCGCCCGAGGCCGCCGCCGGCGGCGGACTGGCGTTGCTGAAAACCGGCGACCGTGTGCGCATCGACTTGCGCAAGGGCACTGCCAACATTCTCATCCCGGACGCCGAGCTGGCGTCGCGACGGCACGCGCTCGAGGCCGCCGGGGGCTACAAGTTCCCCGCGTCGCAGACTCCGTGGCAGGAGATTCAGCGCTCCATGGTCGATCAGCTGGGCGCCGGCATGGTGCTCAAGCCGGCGGTGAAGTATCAGAAGATCGATGAGAAGTTCGGCGTGCCGCGCGATAACCACTGAGGCGCGCGCCCGCCCGCGGCCCCACGCGCGATGCGCGTGGTGACTTGCACGTTTCATGCGCACGTATGGATTGCGCGTGCAAATGCAACTTCCGACCACTGAAACGGCCCTCTTTCTGGCGGGTCTTTGCGCCTATTGTCTATTGCGCTCTGTCGTCTATAGCCTACAATGGCACCCCAGCAACGATTCACGAATCAACGCCACTCGAGGGATTGGTGACACATGAACGCGTTGATGGTTTCGAGCGATACTCCGGAGGGGCACGCCATGCCGTCGAATGAGGAAGCTACCGGGCAGCCGCATCTTGGCGAGATTCGCTCGGATGTCCGACATCTTCAATCCGACGTCACGGAACTGAGGTCGGAGGTCCGTGCCACCCATCAGAAGGTCGACGCGCTGCGTGTCGAGCTCACTGCCAGGATCGACAAGTTGGATGAGAAGCTGGATACCAAGGTCGGTGAGCTCACCGGAAGGATCGACAAGGTGGATGCGAAGCTGGACACCAAGGTCGATGAGCTCACGGGCAGGATCGACAAGTTGGACGAGAAGGTGGCTACCAAGTTCGATGAGCTCAGAGGCAGCATCGACTCCCTGAAGGACTCGCTCAACTCGGCAAAAGTCTGGGCAGTGGTTCTCTATGTCGGGTTGGCCGGCGCGATGCTCTACACCATGGCCCGCGGATTCAAGTGGCTCTGAGCCCGATCGGCGCGACGACCCAAGGGGCTGAGCCGGGGCGCTAGATCAGGGCGTTAGATCAGGGCGTTAGATCAGGGTGCTACACCGCCGTGCTACACCCACCCGCCATCGACCACATAGTGCTGGTTGGTGCAGGCGCTCGCCTCGTCCGAGGCCAGAAACACGACGAACTTCGCGACCTCCGCCGGCTGCAGGCGGCGTTTCAGGCACTGCCGCTCCATGAGCTGCGCCTCGCCCTCGGGTGTCAACCACTTGTCGAGTTGGCGCTGCGTCATGATCCAACCGGGCGCCACGGCGTTGACGCGAATACCGAACTGCCCGTAGTCGCGCGCCAGCGAGCGGGTCAGGCCGAGGACGCCGGACTTGGAGGCCGTGTAGGCAGCCATGCCGCCCTGCGCGATCATCCAGGAGACCGAGCCCAGGTTGACGATGGCGCCCGCGCCGGCGGCCTTCATATCCGGCAGCACCGCCTGTGAGCAGAAGAATTGATGCCGGAGGTTGACGGCGATGCGGCTGTCCCAGATTTCCTCGGTGACCGACTCGGTAGGG
>CAZLYG010000684.1:0-2405 GCA_964563075.1 uncultured Steroidobacteraceae bacterium
AAACGCAGGCGCGGGTGCTCGGGCGCGAGCTCCTGCAGCGTGCGGATGTCGGTTTGCGCCTTCCTCAAGTTGTCCTGCTCGAAGTCCGACTCCACTCGAGCGACCTGGTCCGTGACCGCCTGTGAGAACTGAGCTTGCACGGGGAGCGGCGGTGCCGCCGGCGTCGGCGTGGCTCGGGAGCTGAGCTTCAGCACGATGAGGCCGGTGGCAATCATCGCGGCGGCGCAGCCGGCACCGGCGATGAACGCCTTGCGGCCCGCTGGAGTGTGATCCTCGGCCGGGTCGTATCGATCGCGAGCGGCAGCTGCTATCCCGGCGGCCTCCGCAAGCGATTCGCTCATGACAGCCGCGTCATGCGCAGAAGAGGGATTGATTGGCTCAGCTACGTGCGTCACCCGCCGACGTGAGGCGATATCGACTGACGGCGGGCTCGCTGGCCTCGCAGGATATGGACGAGCCGGCGCGACAGGCGGCTGCCTGCCCAGTGCGCGTGCAGTGGGTGCTCGCTCAAGGGGCGGCCGCTCGGGCGGTGCACGCCCGGGGGTATTTCGAGCCCGGCCCAGAGCCCGTGGCCGTGTGGCTGCACTCCAGGAACGCGCAGCTGCTGGCGCTGCCGGAGGTGGCGGCTCCGGATGCGTTGGATTCTCACCTTCGAGCACGATGTGCTGAATGCTCGTGGTGTCGGCGTCGGCATCGTGTGCTTCGCGTGCGAGCGACAGTGTGGAGAGCAGCTTCTCAGGGTTGATCGGATACGCGAGCGCCTGGAAGAGCTCGAAGGGCCCGAGTCGACCCTGCAGCAGTCGCAGGCGCTCGCGATCGGCTGCGAACACCCGTAGCGTCGCGGGCCAGCGCTTCGCGATCTGGCTGAGCAGCTCCAGCCCCGATCCGTCCTCGAGGCGTTCGCAGGCGACGACGATGTCGAACTCGTTCTGCCGCAACAGGTCGATGCAGTCGGCCTTGTTCGTGACAGCGTCGATGACGAAGTGATCGCGCAGGGCACGCACTGTCGTTTCCAACACTGTTGAATCGTGATCGACGACGAGGACTCGCATGACCTGAGGGAATATCCTTGCTGGGTGCGCGGCTTTCCCGGCCGCGCGCACGCTCGATCCGGCCGGGAATGGCTCGGCCCCTCCCTGGGCCGCGCCCCGGCGGGGCCGCCGGCTTGCGCCGGCGTTCAAATCGGCTTCCTGCCGATTCAGCGGCCGTCTCGTGGTCACTACTTAAGACTTCCTGCGGGCGGGCGGCGCGGCGCCAGGTCACGTTTCCGAAGGCGTTTGCAGGGGTTTCCGACGAAGGGTCCGGCAGCCGGGGGTGAGGGCGGCCAGGGAGGCGGCGCTCACTGCAGCCGCCGTGCATGGATCACATTCGGGACCGCCGCCAGACGCCTCAGGACCCGGGCCAGCTGCTCCAGGTCGGTGACCGCAAAAGTCAGGGAGACGAAAGCTTTTCCCGCTTCCGCGTCCGTCGTGGTCGTCATGGCCTCGATGCTCAGGCGCTCGACCGCCAGGACGTCGGTCACATCCCGGACCAGGCCGCGACGATCGTAGGCGGACACCGCGATCTGCACTCTCAGGGCCGCGGACTCCGCGGAGGTCCATTCCACGTTGAGCACCCTTTCGGGCTTGACCGAGCGCATGCGGTGCAGGCTGGCGCAGTCGCTGCGATGGATCGTGACTCCACGCCCCAGGGTGACGTAGCCGGTGATCGGCTGCGGACGCAACGGCGCACAACAGCGTGCAAGCGTGGTCGGCAGATCGCCCACCCCTTCGATTGCAACGGGCGAGCCGCGGCGGCCGCGTGGGGGGCGAGTTGTGCGGACCGGCTGCTGCGGTGCCGAGGCATGGACGAGCCGCTCCACTGCCTGGAGCAGTTGCGTGACCGTGACCTCACCTTCTCCAAGCAACTGGTACAGGTGATCGGCGTCGCGCGCCTGCAGCTCGCGCACGAGTGCGGAGAACATCTCAGGACGAGCAGAGATCCGCGCCAGCTCGCGCTCGGCGATGGCGCGCCCGGCACTGCGATTGTCGGTGACGTCCTGCTTGCGGAACCAGGCACGCACTTTGGACCGATTGCGCGCCGAGACCAGATAGCCCTGCTCGGGCGCCAGCCAGTCGCGGCTGGGCGCGTCGTGTTTTGCGGTGATGATCTCGACGATCTCACCGTTGGCGAGGGAGTAGGTGAGCGGCACGATCCGGCCGTTGACTTTCGCTCCACGGCAACGGTGTCCCAGGGACGTGTGCACGTTGTAGGCAAAATCGAGGGGCGTGGCGCCGCGCGGCAGATCGACGACTTCGCCCTTCGGGGTGAGCGCATACACCCGATCCTCGAAGAGCTCCGTGCGCATGCTCTCGAGAAAGTCGCGATCGCCGCCTTCCTGGGGCTCCAGGAGTCTGCGCACCCAC
>CAZLYG010000685.1:0-2397 GCA_964563075.1 uncultured Steroidobacteraceae bacterium
GAGCGGCTGGTACTGGGGCTTCAGGTCGAGCAGCGGCACCTGCATGCGGGGCTGAGGCTGCGGCTTCGTCAAGGGCGGTTCTCCGGGACAGTGCAACGGACAGGTAGTCTAGCAGTGTCGCGGGAAGGCTCCAGCATACCCGACGCGGCCGCGACGGGCGAGGTCCGCGCGCGAGCTACACACGCCGAAAGCCGTGGCAAACCACCGCGGTGATGACGCACGCAAGGAGAATGTTCGACCAGCAAACTCACTTCCAGGCAGCCATCTCCTGGCTTACACTGAGTGTCATGTTACTTCCGAAACGCGACACCCAACATCACACATACGGGGAATACTTCACCTGGTCCGACGACCAGCGCATCGAGCTGGTCGGCGGTGTGGCGTATGTCAAGGAGCCCCCCGCGCCGTCGCCGCCCCATCAGGCGTTGGTAGGCGAGCTGTACCGGCAGGTCGCCAATGCCCTGGAGGGCAGCTCCAGCCGGGCGTATGTGGCTCCCTTTGACGTACGGTTACCCAAGGCGGAAGAGTCGGACGACGAGATCGATACGGTGCTGCAGCCCGACGTACTGATTGTCCGCGATCGCCGCAAGCTCGATGAGCGCGGCATGCGTGGAGCGCCAGACTGGGTTGCGGAAGTGCTCTCGCCCAGTACGGGCCGTCACGATCGCGTCGTGAAGATACCTGTCTACGAACGCGCCGGAGTACCGGAGGTGTGGCTCATTGATCCCGCCGAACGCAGGCTGTCGGCGTATCGGCTCGAAGGCGGTCGCTACGGACCGGCTCAGGTTCAGGGGTTGAGAGGCACGACATCCATTGCCGCCGTGCCGGGTGTCAGCATCGACTGGGATCGGCTATCGGCCAACATCGCATAAGTCGGACACCGCGCGACTGATCAGCGCTTGTGGCCGTAATACTCCAGGTACCAGTCCACGAACCGCCGCACACCGACTTCCACCGGCGTCGCCGGCCGATAACCGACGTCGCGCTCCAGATCCGTGATATCGGCCGACGTTTCGGGCACGTCCCCCAGCTGCAGGGGCAGGAAGTTCTTGGTGGCCTTGCGGCCCAGGCAATCCTCCAGCACCTCGATATAGCGCATGAGCGGCACCGGCGAGCTGTTGCCGATGTTGTAGATGCGATACGGTGCGTTGCTGCTGGAGGGATCCGGAGCGTTGCTATTCCACTTGGGGTCCGGCTGCGCGACGCGCTCGGAAGCACGCACGACGCCCTCGGCGATGTCGTCGACGAACGTGAAATCGCGCTTGTGATTGCCGTTGTTGAACACGTCGATCGGTTGGCCTTCCAGGATGCGGCGCGTGAACATGAACAGCGCCATATCCGGACGGCCCCACGGCCCATACACCGTGAAGAAGCGAAGTCCGGTCGTGGGCAGCTTGAACAGCGAAGAATAATTGTGCGCCATCAGCTCGTTCGCACGCTTCGTCGAGGCGTACAGCGACAGCGGATGATCGGCGATGTTGTGCACGGAAAACGGCATGTTGGTGTTGGCGCCATAGACCGAGCTGGTCGAGGCGTACACCAGGTGCTCCACGCCATTGTGCCGGCAACCCTCCAGTACGTTGAGCGTTCCAGTCACGTTGCTGTGGATGTAGGCGTGCGGAGCTTCAAGGGAATAACGCACGCCCGCTTGCGCGGCCAGGTGCACGACCCGTTGGAACTTCTCCCGCGCGAACAGCTCGCGCATACCGGCATCGTCGGCCAGATCCAGCTTGACGAAGCGGAAGCCCGGCTCGTTCTGCAATCGCGCCAGGCGCGCCTGCTTCAGCGTGACGTCGTAGTACTCGTTCAGATTGTCCAGGCCGAGGACTTCGTGGCCCCGCGCCAGCAAGCGCCGGGTCGTGTGGAAGCCGATGAATCCAGCGGCACCGGTCAGCAGATACTTCACAGGCGCCCGTCCACTTCAGAAGCCCGGAACACATGCTTGATGTCGTAGAGGACGTGGTTCTTCTTGCAGAGCTTGCGCACGCCTTGGGCTCCCAGCTCGGCGAACTCTCGGTGAGCAACCGCAATCACCACAGCGTCGTAGGTACGGGGCGTGAGGGTGCGTATCGGGCGCAAGCCGTATTCGTGCTTGCACTCCGCACCGTCGGCCCAGGGATCATAGACATCGACACTCGCGCCACACTTCTGCAGCTCGCGGATCACGTCGATGACCTTCGAGTTGCGAATGTCCGGGCAGTTCTCCTTGAACGTCATGCCGAGCACGAGTGCGCGACTGCCGTTCACGTGGATGCGCTTGCGGGCCATCAGCTTGGCGATCTCCTGGGCCACGTACAGAGCCATGTTGTCGTTGAGGCGCCGTCCCGCAAGGATCATCTCCGGGTGATAGCCGATCTCCTGCGCCTTGTGGGTGAGATAATAGGGGTCCACGCCGAT
>CAZLYG010000686.1:0-2389 GCA_964563075.1 uncultured Steroidobacteraceae bacterium
GTCCCAGCCAGATTCTGGGCCCGCCGCGCGCGACTCAAGCGCACGCGGCGGCCGATAACGACGACAGCGACACTGCCGAGCCCGGTAGCCTTCTAGCTGGCCCACGCAACGTACAGCCGTATATCGCCAAGCGCGGCGAGCTGTACATGAGCAAGGAGCAGCTGGAGCACTTCCGCAACATCCTCAACAGCTGGAAGCGGGATCTGATGGTCGAAGTCGACCGCACGGTCTCGCACATGAAGGATGAGGCCGCGAACTTTCCCGATCCCAACGATCGCGCGACGCAGGAAGAGGAATTCAGCCTCGAGCTGCGCACCCGCGACCGTGAACGCAAGCTGATCCGCAAGATCGACGAAGCGCTCAAGCGGATCGAGGACGGCTCCTATGGCTACTGCCTGGAGACGGGCGAGGAAATCGGGATCAAGCGCCTCGAGGCGCGCCCGGTTGCCACGCTGAGCATCGAGGCGCAGGAGCGCCGCGAGCGCCGCGAGCGGCAATACGGCGATCGCGACGACCGCTATCGTTGATCTGCGGGCTGCCGGCTGAATCATCAGCCCGGCACTCGTCATGGCGTGCGGGCGGCCGGACGTGTTCGGCCGGAGTGTCCGCGCGCCCGCAATGGACAGCCGCAAGCGTGCAACGGCACGTGAACGCCGCGTCCGACGACGTCGGGCGCGCTCCGCATCCCGGCGGCAGTTATATAGGCCGCTTCGCCCCCTCGCCCACTGGCTCCCTTCACCTGGGCTCGCTCGTGGCGGCCCTCGGGAGTTACCTCGACGCGCGCCACAACAATGGCCGGTGGCTGGTGCGCATGGAGGACCTGGATACCGCGCGGGTTGTGCCGGGTTGCAGCGCCGAGATTATGCGGACCCTCGAGTTGTTCGGCCTGCAGTGGGACGGGGAGGTCGAATATCAGAGCCGCCGGACAGCTGGCTACACGGCCGCGCTGGAAACGCTCAAATCGAACGGTCTGACCTTCGAGTGCAGTTGCTCGCGGCGCGAGGTGTCCAACACGGGCGACACCGGTTACCCCGGCACCTGCCGCGGCGGACCGGCGCGGCCAGGACCGACAGCAACCCGCTTCCGTGTCCCCGATGGGAGTGTGCAGTTCACCGACCTCCTGCAGGGCGCATGTGAGTTTGATCTGCGCTCGCTGGGCGATCCGATCGTGCGGCGTCGCGACGGCGTCCTGTCATATCAACTCGCCGTTGTAGTGGACGACGCTCTGCAGGGAGTCACCGATGTGGTGCGCGGTGCCGATCTACTGGAAAGCACCGCCTGGCAGATCGCACTGCAGGGTGCCCTCGGATTGACCACCCCGCGCTACGGACACCTGCCGCTGATCCTCGAGCCGCTGCGCGGCAAACTCGCGAAATCCCGGCGTTCGCTCGCCATCGCCGCCGCGGCGCCGGCGCCACAACTGATTGCGGCCTTGCAACTCCTCCAACATCCTCCACCGCCGGAGGCCGCGCATGCCTCTGTCGCGGAATTAGTTGCATGGGCAACTAACTCCTGGCAACCGCATCGGCTGCACGGCCTGCGCAATGTGACCGTTCGCACCTCGTAACGCGAACTCATTTGGGGTTCGGCGCGACTATGGTCTATTGTGTGCGCGCCGATCCTGACGCCCTGGGACTGGGAACGTCCTGACTGCAACAACTGAGGGCATGAGAGATGAGCGAGCTGCGGACGATCAAAAAATATCCGAACAGGCGCCTGTATGACACGGTCGAAAGCCGTTACATCACACTCGCCGACATTCGGAAACTGGTCATCGATCGCATCGACTTCGTGGTCATCGACAAAAAAACACAGGAGGACATCACACGGGCGATCCTGCTACAGGTCATCGCCGATCTCGAGCATGGGGCCGAGCCGCTGCTGGGTCGTGACTTTCTCTCGCAGATCATCCGCTCTTACGGCGGTGCGCTGCAGGGCATGGTCGGAAGCTATCTCGAGCAGTCATTGAAGCTCTTCGCCAGTCAGCAGCGCGACGCGCGCCTCGCAGCCAAGTCCGGCACCGATGCCGCATCGGCCGAGGCCGTGAGCACTCTGGCGCAGAAGAACTTTCAACGCTGGCGCTCCGTGCAGGACGAAATCTATCGCACCCTGGTGAATGCTGCCGCACGCGGCAGATCGGAACTCAAAGAGGAGGATGTGAGTCACTCTTTGCACGAGTAACACTCGTGGCCGTGCGGGAGTAAACGCGGACGCGGAGTGACGAGGGGAAGTCGCACACCATCGTCATTCCGCGCTCGGGTCGAGGTGACGAAGCGCGTTGCGTTCCGCGCGGCGCCCCACGGACTACGCCGCGTCGACGTCTCGCATGGACAGGCGCACCCGACCCTGACGGTCGACTTCAAGCACCTTCACACGGACCACATCTCCC
>CAZLYG010000687.1:0-2380 GCA_964563075.1 uncultured Steroidobacteraceae bacterium
TGCCGGCTCCGAAAATATCCTGGCCGGGCCAGTTGAACGAGTGCCAGTAGCAGACCGCCACCCGCAACCAATCCTCCATGCGCTTGCCGCGGACCACGCGGTCCTTGTCATACACGCGATACGCGAACTCGCTCGTGCTGTCCGGGCCTTGGAAGACGATCGGCGCGACAGTCGAAAAAAGGCTCATGTGGAGTACTCCAGGAAAGCATCTTTGAGATCCCGGTACAGGCGGCGGAACAGCGGCCGCCGTTCGGCGAACAACCGCGCCAGCGCTGCATCGGGTTGAACCACCGCCTGGACGGGTGGGGGCGTACAGACTTGCTCCGGCGGCTCGCCCGTGGCCGCGACACGCGCCAGGCGCGCAGCGCCTGACGCCGCACCCACTTCACTTCCCGCGCGATACGTCAGCGGTCTGCCGAGAGAGGCGGCGAGCAGTTTGCCCCAGTACGGCAGACGTGCACCCCCGCCGGTCACCGTGATGTCGTCGATCGAGCCGCCCTTCTCCAGCAAAACATCCAACCCGTCGGCAAACGCGTGTGCCACGCCTTCCAACACTGCACCGGTGAGATCCGACGCCGCCGTATCGGGAGTGATGCCGAAGAATGCGCCACGGCTGTGCGGATCGTTGTGAGGCGTTCGCTCGCCCGACAGATACGGCAGGAAGAACGGTGCTTGCCGCTCGAGCCCGGCATGCTCGGCAGCCGCGACCAGGCGCGGCAGATCGGACTCCCCTGTCAGCCGTGCGACCCAGTCGAGCACGCTGGCGGCGCTCAGCATCACCGACATCTGGTGCCAGCGGCTGGGCAGGCAATGGCAGAACGCATGGGCCGCACGCTCGGGGTTGGGACGGAAGCGATCGGTCACGACGAACAGCACACCGGAGGTGCCGAGAGAAAGGAATCCCTGAGCTGGCAACACGACCCCGAGACCCGCAGCGCTGGCCGCGTTGTCGCCACCGCCGCCCGCCACGACGACACGGGGCAATCCCAGCTGCTCCGCCGCGGCGGTTGTCAGCATGCCCGAGGGACTGGTGCCCTCGACGAGCCGGGGCATGTGTGCGCGACCGAGGCCGCTGGCGATGAGCATCGGATCGGACCAATCGCGCTTGCCGACATCCAGCCAGGCAGTTCCGGCTGCATCGGACATGTCGCTGACCTTCTCGCCGGTCAACCTCAGCCGCACGTAGTCCTTGGGCAGCAGCACACAGGCCGTCCGGCGAAAGATCTCCGGCTCGTGTCGCGCGACCCACAACAACTTCGGTGCCGTAAATCCCGGCATGACGATATTGCCGGTGATCATCCGTGCGGCCGGCTCTCGCCGCTCCAGCTCGACGCATTCCGCCGCCGAGCGCCCATCGTTCCAGAGAATCGCAGGACGCAACGGGCGATCCTGGGAATCCAACAATGTCGCGCCGTGCATTTGCCCGCTCAGGCCGACACCGCGCACCTGAGCACGCTGTGCCGCGGGCAACGCGCGAACGGCCTTGATGGTCGCCAGCCACCAGGCCTCGGGGTCCTGTTCGGAGAAGCCGGGCGCGGGGCGACTGACCTCCAGCGATTCTGCCGCCTGCGCGCCGATCACTCCGCGATCATCCAGCAGCAGGGCCTTCACACTGGAAGTGCCGATGTCCACCCCTAGATACAAAACACTCACTCCGATCGTCAGAAGGGCTGCGTGGTAGCGTTACCATACCACACTGCGGCCGCCTGACGACCTGCATCTCTCGAGTAGACACTCGTGCCGCCCACGACGGTCTCCAGCACCTGGACATCGGCAATCTGCTCGGCGGGCACGGCCAGGAAATCGCGATCCAGAACAATGAAGTCCGCCAGTTTGCCGACCTCTAAAGACCCGGTGCTGCGGTCCTGATGCAGTTCATAGGATGAGCTCAGCGTGATCGCCCGGAGTACGGCCGCCCGCGTCAGCCCTCGGTCCTCGCTCAAGCGACCCCGGTACTGGGGCTCGACGTCCGGCGCGTTTGTGCGGGTGACACCGACCTTGAGCGCGAACCATTCGTTGAGCGGATCGACCGGCCAGTCACTGCCGTAAGCAATTCGTGCACCGGCATCGGCCAGAAAGGCTGCGGGCTCCATATACCTGTAGCGCTCGGGGCCCAGATAGTTCCTGGCACCATCGACGGTATCCGGCGCAGGCTTCTCCCACTGCATCGACAGCACAGGGATGGCATCGAGCAGCCGATAACGGGCGAAGTCCGGAGGATCCACGATCTCATCGTGGGCGATGGCAGCGCGGATACGCTCCCCTGAGTATTTCTCGCGCAGCGCCGCCACCGCGTCGAAGACTTCGTGCACCGCCCGATCCCCGTCAGCATGCATGTGCGGCTCGAAGCCTGCGGCTGCGGCCTCCAACACCAGCGCCT
>CAZLYG010000688.1:0-2371 GCA_964563075.1 uncultured Steroidobacteraceae bacterium
CAGGCACTGGTCCGGCATCTGCATGCCTTCGCCCGCGAGGTGCGCCTCACCGAGCGTGAATTCAACACCGCGATCAATCTGGTCAGCCGGCTCGGACAGCTCACCAACGACAGCCACAATGAGACGCGCCTCATCTGCGGCTCGCTCGGACTGTCGACTCTCGTCTGCCTGATGAACAACGCCGGCTCATCGGCGAATCTGCTCGGTCCTTTCTGGCGTCAGGACGCCCCCTTTGTCGAGAACGGCGGCTCGATCGTACGTTCGCCGACCCCCGGTGTGCCGCTGTTCGTCACCGGTCGAGTCATCGATCCGCAAGGCAAGCCTGTCGCGGACGCCAATGTAGACGTCTGGCACGCCTCGACACGGGGACTCTACGAAAACCAGGACCCTACCCAGGCCGAGTGGAATCTGCGCGGCCGCCTGCGGACGGATGCGGCGGGCGAGTTCCGCTATCGCACCATCAAGCCCGCGGGCTATCCCGTGCCGGCGGGCGGCCCGACCGAGCTGCTGTTGAAAGTCCAGCACCGCCATCCCTTCCGGCCTGCGCATCTGCATGCACTCATCTACAAACAGGGCTACAAGACGATTCCAACACAGACCTACAGCGGCGATGACGAGATCCTGGAGTCGGACGCGCAGTTCGGGGTGACCCGCGACTCGGTCGGCAATTATGTGCTGCACGAGAACGAGCGGGCACCGGATGCCGATGTCACGGGGCCCTGGTACAGCCTCGAGCACACGTATGTGCTCGAGCCGGGTGAGTCGTGGCTGCCGACTCCCCCCGTATCGGCGAAGAGCAAGGTTGCGGCGGTGTCGATGACGGGAGAGCCGCGCAATGGCGCCTGAGGAGCGCACGCTCACCGCCGAGTCGATGGAGGCGCGCATCCGTCGGTATTTCGACGATTGCAATGCCGGTGACCTCGAGCGCATCGCCGCGCACTTCGAGCCTGAGGCCGTGCACTACTTTCCGCCCGGCATGTACGAGGGGCCTTTTCGCGGTGCGCGTACGATTGCCGCAAAATGGCGGGCCGCCGTGCAGAATCTCGGATCCTACTGGACCGTGGACCAGGTGATTTGCGATCCCTCGCGCCGGCGCGCCGTGATCGAATGGACGCATTTCAAACGCAAGCAGGAGGTCACCCTGCGCGGAGATGAATGGTACGTGTTCAGTGCGCGTGGGTTGATAGAGGAGATACGCGCCTATTACGCGTCGCCGCAGGATTCCACGCTGCGAACACTCGAGCTCGGCGGCTTCGACTACGCAGGCCGCGGCTACCCGATGAAGGCACCCTGATGTCCGCGATCCAGGAAACCCGGCGGATTCTGCTCGACGGCGCCGCGGTGGAAGTCGTACGCCAGGGCGAAGAGCTGCTCGCACCGGACGGGCGACGGCTTCGCATCCAGGCGGCGGTGCATTTGCCGCCCGTGACGCCCAGCAAGATCCTGTGCGCGCACTTGAACTATCGTAACCGGCTCGAGGAGCTGAAAGCGCCTTGTCCGCCGGCTCCCAACTACTTCACCAAGCCACCCTCTTGCCTGCTCGGGCACGGCGGGGCCGTCGTTCGTCCCAGAGGCTGTCGTTTCCTCAATTACGAAGGCGAGGTGGCGATCGTAATCGGCCGCGCGGCTCACAACATCCGCATGGCCGATGCGCATGCCTATATCGGCGGCTACACGCTGGCCAACGACTACGCGCTGCACGATTTCCGCGATGCGGATCGCGGCTCCATGCTGCGTGTGAAGGGTGCAGATACGCTTGGCCTCGTCGGCCCCGGCCTGGTCAAAGGGTGGCAGCCTGCCGGCCAGGTACTGCGCACCTACGTCAACGGCAAGGTCGTGCAGGAGTCCAGCCTCGATGGAATGATCTGGGACGTCGCCTATCTGGTCACGGACCTCGCGCGGATGATGACTCTGCTTCCCGGAGATCTGATTCTCTCCGGGACACCTGCCAACTCGCGTCCGGTGCAGCCGGGCGATGCCGTGGCCGTGGAGGTGGAGGGCCTCGGCCGCCTCGAGAACACGATCGTCGAGGGCGAGGCTTACGTTTCGGATGAGGCGGGTTGGCCGCCGGCGGCGTCGGAGAAAGTACTCGGCGTCGCTCTTGGAGAGCAGCTCAGGGAGTAGCTCCCCTCGTGCTCACTGATGGAATCCCTGATCGGTGAGCCGAACACGATCGGCCTCCACTCCATACGCGCGGAGAATTGCGGCCGCCGAATCTTGCGATTGCCGCCGCTCGGTCAGACTGCCGTTGCGCAACGACTCGGTGTGAGCCGAGGAAGTGATGACGACCTGGTAGGCAATCTGCTCCGCCAGCAGCTGCCGATCCGCATCCGTGAGGGTCCGCATCTGGGGGGTGTTGAGGAGCACGGCG
>CAZLYG010000689.1:0-2362 GCA_964563075.1 uncultured Steroidobacteraceae bacterium
GAACGCAGCCGTAAGTGATGTGGAAGAGGCTCTGCGGCTGGATCCCGCTCATCTGTCGCACTATCAGCTGACTATCGAGCAGGGGACAGCTTTTGCCGGCAGTCCTCCGGGGCTTCCCGAGGACGACGTCGCGGCGGAGATGCTCGGCGCCTGCCGTGATCGGCTGGAGGCGGCAGGTTTTTCGCAGTACGAGGTCTCCGCGTATGCCCGGGAGGGCCGGCGTTGCCGCCACAACCTGAACTACTGGAGATTCGGTGACTACATGGGCATCGGAGCGGGCGCCCACGGCAAGCTGACCCTGGATGGCGATGAGTCTGGCTCTGGCTCCATCATCCGTACTCAGCAGACGCGCGAGCCGCGCCGCTATCTTGCCGATCCGACTGGACAGCTGGTGCGCAGGAGCGTGAGGCGCGCGGACCTGCCGTTCGAGTTCATGCTGAATGCGTTGCGTCTGACCGAAGGGTTCAGGCGCAAGCTGTTTGCGGCGCGCACGGGCCTTCAATGGGCGAAAATCGCCGACCGCCTCGCGACCCTCGAGGCTCGCGGGCTACTTGAAATCGATGCGACGATGTGTAAAGCCTCAGCCCGAGGCCTGCAGTTCCTGAATGACGTGCTGCTGAGCTTTCTTGAGGAAAGCCCGAAAACCACCGGTAGTTTTGGATTGTCAACGGCTCTTTGACAGCTACGTTGCAGCTGTGCCAGCGGCTTTATGCACAGGTGCGGGACCCCAGATCGCTAAATGAGTGCATTACACGCCAAAGCGGGTATGTTGCTCGATGTCAGGCTTATAAGCTGTTGAAATCCCAAGGTGAAATGGTCTGGTCATTTTTTGATCAAGGTAACAAATATGCAATCTGGACGGGAAATCGCAACCGGGCGGGGCAATGTGTGCACAGATTTATCCACAGGTTCTGTGGATAAGGAAACGCCCCGTGACGGACACTGAAAGGCCTGCTCAGCACCAGCCGTCCAGACCTCGGGCGCGCCGGCCCGCTCACGCTTGAGGGAACCCCGCGCAGCCGCTAAACTCCCGCGCCCTTTAATACCCGGACGGACGCCTCCACATCCAGGCGCAAGTTCCGTTTCCTGCCAAAGCGAGCGCCCCATGAAAGCGTCCACCCACCCCGAGTACAAAGAGATCACCGTCAGCTGCACCTGCGGCAATACCTTCAAGACGAGCTCGACCCTGGGGCACGATCTGCAGATCGAGGTCTGCTCGAACTGCCATCCCTTCTACACCGGTAAGCAGAAGATCGTGGACACCGCCGGTCGAGTCGACAAGTTCCGCAAGAAGTACGCGGCCGCCGCCGGCAAGTAACCCAGGATCGGAACGGGCGCGCGTGCTCAGTGCCGCACGTCCGCCGGCTTAAGGGAGGCGCGCCCGTCGCCTCGGGCGCTCCGTGGATGATGCACACCGCCGCCTCGTCCTGGTCCCCTCGGTCATGAATGATCCGCACAGTCGTGTGGCCACGGGCCCACGTCGACATGGCTGGTAGCCGCGCGCCTGGTCATCGATGCGCGGTGCGCCGGCTCCGGCGCCACGCGTCTCCAACACCAGAGCTGATTTGGTCGAGCAGTGACGAAGATGACAGAGTGTTCATCTTCTTTCAGGTGGTGAGCAAGCGCAGCTGAGATCGTGCACGCGCTTCGGGTCGCTTCGCGTCCGCTGCCGCGGAAAGTCCAACCTCGCCTGCTTGCGGCGCTCGCGGGCGGTGCAGTTCTGGACGATGAGCGCACAGCGCCGCCATACCTACTCACGGGTAAGGCCGCTCGAAATGGAAAGCATGCACCGCAGTGCGACGCGTCGGGATCCAGTGCCTTGATTCGGCGCGCAGACCGTGTAACCCTCGCCCTACGCTTGCCGTCGCGTCGGAAATCCGCGCGGGTTTCCGGGTCGATGACGCCTCCTTACCGAAAGCTTCACCTGAAATGAGCGACAAAAAGTTCGAGATCTCCGATCGAGCCAGCAATCGCCGGTCAGACGTGCCGGTGCGCAGCGGGACCATTGGTCCGTCGGTGCTCGACATCGCGCAACTGCCGAAGGATCTGGGCGTATTCACCTACGACCCGGGCTTCGGCGTCACCGCCTCGACCGAAAGCAAGATCACCTACATCGATGGCGATGCCGGGGTACTGCTGTATCGCGGCTACCCTGTCGAGCAGCTCGCGGAGCAAAGCAGCTTCATGGAGGTCGCCTACCTGCTGCTGCATGGGGAGCTGCCCACGCCCAAGCAGCTCGAAGAGTTCACCGGCAACATCCGTCATCACACGATGATCAACGAGACGTTGCTGCGCTTCTTCAACGGCTTTCACCACAACGCGCATCCCATGGCGATGGTGTCGGCCGTGATCGCCTCGATGT
>CAZLYG010000690.1:0-2361 GCA_964563075.1 uncultured Steroidobacteraceae bacterium
TGCGCGCTCTCCTTCTCCCGGAACAGCGCCTCTTCGTAGAGCTTGCGCTCGGTGATGTCGAGCTCGACGCCGACGAGGCGTAGCAGCCGGCCGTGCTTGTCGACCCGCGCAGTGGCCCGGCTGATGACCCAGCGCCACTCGCCATTGCGGTGACGCATGCGGTGAGTGCTTTCAAACACAGGCGTCTTGCCGGCGACGTGGTCGCGAATGGCGGCTTGCACGCGCGCCAGGTCGTCCGGATGCACGAGGCTGCGCCAGTCCGGCGAGCCGCGCATGTCCTCGTCCGCGTAGCCGAGCATTGCCTTCCAACGGGGTGAGAAATACACCTCGTTGCTCTCGACATCGAAGTCCCACAACCCGTCGTTCGCCGAGGCCTGGGACAGCACGTTGCGCTCTTCGAGCTTCGCCAGGCGCGACTCGATACGGATGCGCTCGAGGCCGGTCGCCAGGCTCGTGCCGATGAGCTTCATCAGCAGTTGCAGGTTCACATCCCACGCCCCGCGGGGGAGCGTGTGGCACAGACCAAGGATACCCGCCGGCCGGCCCTGCACCCGCAGAGCCACCAGCAGCGCCGACCCGACCTGCAGCTCCGCGAGGCGCTGACCTTCGGCGGCCTGCTCGCGTCGCACCGAACCTGTGTCCCGAAGCTCAGACAGCCGCAGATGGTCCAGGCGCGCCTTCAACCACGGGAAGGAGTCCATGCTGGCGCCCAGCAACCCTTCGGGACGACATTGAGCAAAGGCACTGCGAGCGACCTGGACGTCCTCGACGACCAGCTCGTCGCGACGCAAGATGACCAGAAATGCACAGTCGCTGGTGGTGGCTTCGCGCAGCAGCTCGAGGTTACGCCGGATGCACTCGTCGACCGTCTCGCGGCGCATGTTCTGGAAGTCGACGGCAATTTTCGTGCAGGCGACGTCCATGCCGAGAACCGGCCTGGGCGCGCGACCTGTCCAGGCGTCTGCCGAAAGGATGTCCGACGCGGTGAACTCCGCGGTCTTATCCGGCGGCAGCGACGACATTCAGCCCTGACCTCCCGTACAGCGCGGCCTTGGGGCGCCGCGTCAGTGCTTTTGGTCCGCAATCGGAGCGACTGTCCATGGTCGTTCTGCGGGTTTTATAAGTACTTGCGCCGGATTCTCGCACACTAATGAAGGAAAACAAGCTAAGACGCTGTTCGCTCAAGCAATGAACGCGTAGACAGATTCCGGCAGGGTCGTTGAGTGTGAAACACAGGGTAGCGGTAAATCGCAGAAACCGACTGCGCACTGGCGCCCAGATTTATTGTTTATAGGGCGACTTCAGGGCCGTGCGGGCCAGCTCGAAGAGCCGCTTGAGCTCCTGCTCCATCTCCAGCTGCAGCGGCTCGAGCCCGCCGGGATCGCCCGTCCGCGGAATGTGGCGGGGCGGCCCGACGGCGATGGCGATGCGGGAGAAAGGCCAGGGGATCACGAACTTGTCCCACTTGATCAGCCAGGCCCGCGAGGCCGCGTAGGCCATCGGCAGAATCGGGCGCCCGGACATGCGGCCGAGCAGGATTGCGCCCGGCTTGAACTTGAAGCGCGGCCCTTTGGGCCCATCAGGCGTGACCACCGGAGACACGTTCTCCTGCACCAGCGCCTGGTAGTAGTCCCTCAGAGCTCGCGCGCCGGTGTGCGAGGAGGAGCCCCGAATCACCCGCCCCCCGACGCGGCGCACCATCATGGCGCCGATCTCGCCGTCGACGGACGGGCTGATCAGCCAGCCGACGCTCAGGCCACGCGAGCGCTGATCGAGGAGGTACTTGGCACAGAACAGCTGGTGCTGATGCCAGTAGCAAGGTACCAGTGACGGCGCCTCAGCCAGCGCCTGCGCCAGATGCTCCGCGCCTTCGATGCGCACGACGCGACAGCTCAGCCACCAGCCCCTGATGATCGCCACGCCCAGCGGAACCGCGATGCGATACAGCAGGCGCCGCGCCGCCGTCATTCTTCGGCTGGAGCGCGTGACGGCGCGATAGATGGTATTGCGGAGATCCCCGCCCCCCTCGTCAGTCATCTCGGGTTCTTCGATCGGAATCAACGACGTGCATAATGTAAGATCGTACCCGAAGTCGCTGGCATGACTGTTCAACGAGCCGCTCAAAATCAGCCGCCGGAGGCGGAGCTCCAGTTCGATATCGGATCCACGGACGATTCCCTGGACCGCATGGTCGAGCTGTTCGCCCGCCACGGCGACACGTACCGCGTGTACGTGCCGACGCGCAAATCGTACACGTACGTCATTCATCACCCCGACGACGTAAAGCGGGTCCTCGTCTCCAACCACCGCAACTACACCAAGGGCGTAGGGCTGGACCGGGTCAAGATCCTGCTGGGAAAG
>CAZLYG010000691.1:0-2357 GCA_964563075.1 uncultured Steroidobacteraceae bacterium
ACGCCGTCCTTGATCGAGGGGGCGGTCCAGAACTGCTTCTCGACGATCCGCGAGGCCTGGCGCAGACGGCGCTGGTCCCACAGCTTGGTGAAGATCACGTACCAGGAGGACAGCGACATGATCATGAGAATGATCAGCACCGAGCGCGAGATGAGATCTCCGGAGGTCCACAGGGCTTGGACGCCATACGGGTTTTCGACTTGGGCGGTTGGATTATCCATAGTTTCCTCGAATCACGATAAGCCGGACTTTGCGAGCACGGCAGTCTTGAATGGAGCCTTTATCTGAGCTGGAACTTGAAGAGAAAGTTGTTGCACGAGGCAACGGCATGACCATCCTCGGTCGCGGGCTTGTAGTGCCCGGAACCGGCCTTGGCGAGCTTGATCGCGCCCTCATCCAGACGCGCGATGCCCGACGTCTTGGTGACCGTCGGCTCCTGGTTGACCTTGCCGGACGCATCGGTGCACACGTGCACGACAGCGCCTCCCTCCTCGCCCAGTCGCTTCGAGGCGGCCGGGTAGTAGTCCTCGGTGTCAGGAAAGCCCCGGCCGATGCCCGATGCCACCCGGTTGACGGGCTTCGGCGGCGGTGGCGGCGGCGGCGGCGCTTTCGGCTGCGGCTTGTCGGTCACGTCCGTGATAGCCGTGGACTGCGTCTCCACCGGCAGGTCGATGTTGACCTCCGGAGGCGGGATCTCCACCGGCGGCCGCTCCATCTGCGGCGGCGGCGGCGGCGGCGGCTGGTCGTGCTTCTGGACCTCCTCGACAATCTCGGTCTGCAGCGGCGGCGCGATCGACTCGATGGCGCGGCGTGCGAGGCCGGAGGCAAATGCCCAGATGATAAAGACGTGTACCCCGATGATCAGGAGGAACACGACGGCACGTCGGGTGAAAAATTGGGAATCTTGTGCGTAGGCGCTCATTGGATATGACGGATGTCGCTGTTACATGTCCGGAAACGTCAATTCGAAACGCAAGCCTTGCAAACTAGCTTTCTTTACCCTTGCTCGCAAGCAGTCGGTCGGTGTACCCAAGCGGCGCGACTGCCTCGTGGTAGCCGCCATCAACATTCGGCGGGCACGCATAAAGGTGCGCTGATGCGGCACGCGCTCGGTTTCGGATCCCCCTGCTTGATTCTCTGATAATGCATCCGCGGAACGCCGAGGCAGAACGCCGTGGTCGTCGGCGAGTGCGTCGCGAACTCTAACCGCGCAAGCCTGCACTGACAACTCCGCTCCGGCTTAAGTTTTGGCCGAAGGGCCCTGATTAGGTTCGGTCACCGCACCGGCCGAAGCGCTGCCGACGAGCCGCGCGTACTTCGCGAGCACGCCGGACGTGGCATACGGCTTACGGGGTTTCCATGCAGCGCGGCGGCGGCGCCACTCGGCTGCCGGCACGTCCGCGCTGATCTGACGTTTGACTGCGTCAATCGTGATACGGTCCCCGTTACGTAACAGACCGATGGCACCACCTACTGCGGCTTCGGGTGATACGTGCCCGACGACGAACCCGTGACTGCCTCCTGAAAAGCGTCCGTCTGTAATCAGCGCGACCTTCTCGCCAAGCCCGCGCCCCATGATGGCCCCCGTGGGACTGAGCATCTCGCGCATGCCCGGCCCCCCCTTCGGTCCCTCGTTCTTGATGACAACCACTTCCCCGGCACGAACGACGCCGTCGAGGATGGCCTGAGTGGCACGCTCCTCGCCGTCGAAGACACGCGCACGTCCACTGAATTTGAGGCCTTCCTTGCCGCTGATCTTGGCAACCGCGCCCTCCGGTGCCACGTTCCCGTACAGGACGACGAGGTGGCTGTCCTTCTTGAGCGGGTCTGACAGCGGCCGCACGATTTCCTGTCCAGCAAGATACATACCTGTATTTGCAAGATTTTCCGCCAGCGTACGACCGGTGACGGTGAGTGCTTCGCCGTGCAGCAGGTCGCCCTCGAGCAGCATTTTCAGCAACGGTTGAATGCCCCCGATCGCCACCAGCTCCGACATCAGGTAGCGCCCGCTCGGCCGCAGGTCCGCCAGCACCGGAACGCGCTTGCCGATGCGGGTGAAGTCATCCAGCGAGAGTCTCACGCGGGCATCGTTGGCAATCGCCAGCAGATGCAGCACGACATTGGTGGATCCGCCCAGGGCGATGGCCACGGTAATGGCGTTCTCGAACGCCTTGCGCGTGAGAATGTCCCGTGGCCGGATGCCATCGGCGACCAACTTCACCACGGCCTCGCCGGCGCGGCGGCAGTCCGCCCGCTTCTGCTCACTCACCGCTTCCTGCGCGGAACTGCCTGGAAGCGACAAGCCAAGTGCTTCGATGGCCGAGGCCATCGTGTTGGCCGTATACATTCCGCCACAG
>CAZLYG010000692.1:0-2354 GCA_964563075.1 uncultured Steroidobacteraceae bacterium
GTCAACGCGGGCCTGATTGGCGTTCAGCTGCTGCTGGGCCGACACCAGGGCTGCCTGAGCGGCTCGCAAGGTGTCGCGAGCATGCTGCAACTCCTCGGCCGAGACTGCACCGGAGGCGCCGAGCCGCTCGCGCCGGCTCAGATCCTGTTGAGCGGTCGTCAGGTCGGCCTTGCGAACTTCGACGGCTGCCTGCAGTTGTGCGGAGGTCGCAAACACGGTGCGCACTTCGCGAACCGTCCTGGCGAGCTGCGCTTCCGCCTGATCCAGGGCCACCTTCGCGTCCTCCTGGTCCAAACGCACCAGCGTCTGGCCGGCCTTCACGAACTGGGTGTTGTCGGCTCCGATCTCCACGACGGTCCCCGAGACCTGCGGTGTGATCTGCACTACATTGCCGCTCACATACGCATCGTCAGTGGACTCGACGTAGCGCAGATCCTTCGACCAGTACGCGCCGTACGCGGCTCCGAGCAGCACCAGGGCGCCTGTCGTGACGCCCAGCAGACGCCAGCGGCGCGCCTTGAGTGAACGCTTCGGGGCGGTGCTCTGCTCCGTCCGAGTGGCCGTCGCTACCGCGACGGGCTGGGAATTCGTATTGGTATCGCTCATCACCCTTCTCCTACCTGCCGGGGCTAACAATGCCTAGGCAAATATTCCTGGAAAAAAAATCGGTTAGACATTCTCCAGCATGCGTTGCAGAAAGCTCTCCAGCTGGCGCGCCTCGGCCTGCGTGAAGCCGCGCAGGAATCGGTTCAGCACACCCATCGCGCACAGCCGCATCTTCGGAAACGCCTCCTTGCCCTGCTCCGTCAGCTCGATGTTCACCAGCCGCCGGTCATCGGCATCGCGCCGGCGCCGGATCAGACCCTTGCTCTCCAGGCGATCGATCATCCGTGTCATGGCGCCCGCGTCGTACGAAATGCCCTTGCAAAGCTGTGAGGCGGAGTCCGCCTCGCCCAGGGCGAGCGATGCAATCACCACGAACTGCGCCGCGGAAACCTCGAACCGGGCCAGATCGGCATCGCCGGCGAGCGCGGCGTCCAGAGCGGCAAACATCGCCGTGCGCACGCGGTTCAGCATGTGGCCGACGCTCTTGCGCGGCTCGTAGGTCTTCGCGTCGTAGATGTCGGCGCTCAAGGTCCGTTACTCCAAACGCTCGCTCCAGTCGTGGCAGCGACTTTACCTGCCTAGGCTATCATTGTCAAGGCGACTATTGTCCGGGCAGAGCTGCGTGCGCACGCCACGGTTGCGGTCGCCTTTGTGCATGGCGTCGGGTCGAGATGCGCCGGTAAGCTAGGTCTCCCCTGCTTGCGCGATGAGGTCGGTATGAGCTCGATGTCCCGGCGTTCCCTGCTCAGGAGTGTGGCCGCAGGAGCAACTCTCGCCAGCGTCACCGTACTGCGACCCCGAACAGCCGATGGCGCGGACGGGCCGCTCATCAGCGAGAGTGACCCCACGGCCAAGGCCGTGAAATACGTAGATGACGTAAAGAGGGCCCAGGGGGCCAAGCCCGGCAGCACCTGCGCGAACTGCGCGCTGTATCAGGGTAAGGAGGGTGCGAAAAGCGGCCCGTGCCAGATCTTTCCGGGCAAGAGCGTCACCGCGGCCGGATGGTGCGCCTCGTGGGCGCCGCAGATCTAGCGGCGGCACCGCCCATGACGATCCTGTATGGCATCCGCAATTGCGACACGATGAAGAAAGCGCGCTCGTGGCTCGACACGCGCGGGGTCAGTTACGAATTCCACGACTACAAGGTCGCCGGCATCGATCGCGCCCGGCTGGAGCATTGGTGCGGCCAGGTGGGCTGGGAGAGGCTGCTCAACCGCTCCGGCATGACTTTCCGCAAGCTGCCCGAGGCGCAGAAGTCCCCCCTCGATGAGCGCCGCGCCATCGCGCTCATGGTGCAGCAGCCGAGCCTGATCAAGCGGCCTGTGCTCGAGTGGGGCGCACGGCTGCTGGTGGGTTTCCACCCCCAGGAGTACGCCACCGCACGGAACGAACAGCAGAAATGAGGCTCCGCGATGTGTGTTCGATGGCATCCTGCGGGTTCGCCACCACCATCGCCCTGCTCCTTGCTGTCATCGTGTGGTTCGCTCCGGAGCCAGCGGTCGCCGGCCAGAGCGCGGCGCGTTCCAAGGAGTCCCCCGTGAGTGACAGAATCATCGTCTCCGGTGCGTCGGGCCAGCTCGGTCGCCTCGTCGTCAAGCATCTGCTGGCCCGCGGCGTGCCGGCGAAGAACCTCATCCTGGTGAGCCGCACGCCCGAGGCGTTGCAGGAGTTTGCCAAGCTCGGCGCCAGCACGCGCTTTGGCGATTTCAGCAAGCCTGAGTCCCTGCCTGCGGCGTTCGCGGGCGGCA
>CAZLYG010000693.1:0-2350 GCA_964563075.1 uncultured Steroidobacteraceae bacterium
GGCACCGTGAGGGGCTCCGCGTGGCCTTCGTGCCGACGATGGGCAACCTGCACGCCGGGCACGTCAGTCTGATCGAGGCCGCGCGGCGCCACGGCGACCGCTTCGTCGCCAGCATCTTCGTGAATCCCATGCAGTTCGGACCGAACGAGGACTTTGCGCACTACCCCCGTACCCCTCACCAGGACGAACGCATGCTGGCGCAGGCGGGGTGCGATCTGATGTTTTCTCCGGACGTTGCCGAGATTTACCCGCAAGGGGCGAATCGCGCCACACGCGTGGAAGTCCCTGAGCTGTCGCGCGTGCTGGATGGGGAGTTCCGCCCCGGCCACTTCCAGGGCGTCACCACGATCGTCGCGGCGCTGTTCCACATCGTCGAGCCGGACATCGCGGTGTTTGGCGAGAAGGACTTCCAACAGCTGACGATCATCCGGCGCATGGTGACGGATCTGTGCATGCCGGTGCAGATTCTCGCGGCGCCTACCGTTCGTGACAGGGATGGTCTGGCGATGAGCTCCCGCAATCAGTACCTGACGCCCTCCGAGCGGCAGACCGCGCCCGTCATCTACCAGTCTTTGCAAGCTGCCGCGCAGCGGTTACGGGCAGCCGAGCGGGATTTCGCCGCCATCGAGGCAGAGGGGATTCGCACGCTCGAGACCGCCGGTCTGCGGCCGGATTATTTTGCCGTGAGGCAGTCGGAAGACCTCGCCGCACCGCAACCGGGCGCGAAGCACCTGGTAGTGCTCACCGCCGCGCGCCTGGGCAAGGCGCGGTTGATCGACAACGTGCAGGTGGCGATCGGCTAGCGCGGCAGCAGGCAGGGGCAGCGTCACTCGTCGGTGTGGCCGGCGCCGCAGCCGGCACGTGTCAGCCGAGTTGACGGGCAGCGCCACTCGTCAGCTGCCGCCGTCGCCGCGGTCGGCCGGCACGGGCACCGTCACTCAGCCGGCCGCCGGGCCTCCTGCCGCCGCAGGGCCCATTCGACGTGCTCGCGCACCAGCGCCGACGGATCGTGACGGCGGGCTTCGAGGGCTGCGGTAACGGCGGGAGAATACGGTGCGTTCCCCAACGCCACGGCGATATTCCGTGACCAGCGCTCATAGCCGATTCGGTAGATCGCCGAGCCGCGCATTCGCTCATCGAACTCCTGCTCGCTCCAGGCAAACAGCTCAGGCAAGCGCTCGCGATCCAGGCCATGGCGCACCTTGAAATCAGGATGCGCGGCGCTGTGTGCGAACTTGTTCCACGGGCACACGAGCTGGCAATCGTCGCAGCCATAGACCCGATTGCCGAGTGCCGGGCGCAGCTCTTCGGGGATGGCCCCCTTGTGCTCGATCGTGAGATAGGAGATGCAGCGGCGCGCATCAAGCCGGTACGGAGCTACGATCGCCTGCGTCGGGCAGGCGGGAATGCACGCCTGACAGGTGCCGCAGTGTGCGCTGGAGGGCGCATCGACGGGCAAAGGCAGATCGGTGAGGATTTCTCCCAGAAAGAACCATGAGCCGGCATCGCGCGCGATGAGATTGGTGTGCTTACCTATCCATCCCAGGCCTGCATTGCGTGCCAGCGCTTTCTCGAGCACGGGCGCGCTGTCCACGCACACACGGTAGCCGAAAGTCCCGATGCGGCTGCGGATCTCTTCCGCGAGTTTCGCGAGCGCCCCGCGCATGATCTTGTGGTAGTCGCGGCCCAATGCGTAGCGCGACACGTAACCCAACAGCCCGTCTGCCAGGGTCGCATCGGCGGCCGCGGCGTCGGGGGGCCAATAGTCCATCCGTACACTGATCACCCGCACCGTCCCCGGCGCCAGCTCCTGGGGGCGGCTGCGCATCGTGCCGTGGCGCTGCATGTACCCCATGTCGCCGTGAAAGCCGGCGTCCAGCCAGCGCAGCAGGTGTCGCTCGTCTTCGGGGATCTCGACGCTGGTAACGCCAAGCTCTCCAAACCCGAGGCGCAAGGCTTGCGTGCGCAGCTCGCGTTTGACCGCGTCGAGATCGATTGCCACTGCTTCGGACATAGGCATTAACGCTGCCAGTATAATCACGGCCATGGTGCGTCGTGACGCGAGGGTCGTTCAAGCCGTGCATACGGCGTGGGCGTCCGTCGCTCGCTGCGCTTTCTCAATGGGTGCAAGTCCCATCCTGGTAAGCATCGGTGCGCCAGGTAGCAGGCCCCAGATGTGAAGGGAGACCTTCCCGTCCGAGCGGGGCATCACAAGCCTGCGGGTGGCAAGAGCCGCCTGAGCAGGGAGCGAGTACACGGGCCGCAACATAAAGTGAAGCCTGCAGCCTCGACAGAAGCACCGAAGCCCATGATCGGCTCCGGCGGGGTAGGGGGCGCAGCACGTGTACCA
>CAZLYG010000694.1:0-2348 GCA_964563075.1 uncultured Steroidobacteraceae bacterium
CAGCTCGGCAAGAGAGGCGCTGGGGCCGGCCGGCTCTTCGGAGCCGGGGCCGCGATCATTGAGCAGCCAGCCGTGGATCGGCAGGCAGATGAGGATATTGCAGAGTGCAAGGGCAATGAGGGCGTGGCGAACATGTCCAAGCAGACCGATGGCGCGATCGGCTATGTCGAGTATGCGTATGCCAAGCAGAACGCCATGTCGTACGCGCGGCTGGTCAACGAGGCGGGCAAGGTAGTGAGCCCCAGTGCGGCTGCGTTCCAGGCCGCCGCTGCCAACGGCGATTGGGCACACGCCCCGGGCTACTACCTGATCCTGACAGATCAGCCGGGCGCGGCCAGCTGGCCCATCACCGGCGCGAGCTTCATCCTGGTCTACCGTACGCCGCCGGACGTGAAGGCGACTTCGGACGCCCTGGCGTTCTTCGACTGGGCGTACAAGAACGGCGGGAAGATGGCCGCGGAGCTGGATTACGTGCCGCTGCCGGCGAGCCTGATCCAGCAGGTGCGCGGCACCTGGAAGTCCGAGGTCAAGGGAGTCACCCTCGCGGCGAACTAGGCTATCCTTCGCACCCAGTTGCAGAATAATTCTTGGCCAGTGCACGGGGTTCGGGCAAAGCCCGAACCCCGTGAGAACTCCGGGCGCAGCCCGTAACTATGGCAGTACAGATGGTCGCCGCTGGACCGCGGCACGCGGCGGCTCAGCGTCTGCGAGAGAAGCTCTTCCGTGGCGCCACGTTCGTTGCCGCAATACTGGTGTTGACGCTGCTGGGCGGCGTCGCGGTCTCCTTGCTCATCGGCGCATGGCCGGCCTTCTCGCACTTCAAGCTCGCCTTCCTCACGCAGACGATCTGGAATCCCGTCACCGACAAGTTCGGTGCCCTGGCCGCCGTTTACGGTACGCTGGTGACTTCCGCGATCGCGATGCTGCTGGCCGTGCCCATCAGCTTTGGCGTTGCCGTCTTTCTCACCGAGCTCGCGCCCGCGTGGCTGCGCCGCCCCGTGGGCGTCGCGATCGAATTGCTCGCGGCTGTGCCGAGCATCATCTTCGGGATCTGGGGCTTGTTCGTGCTCGCTCCGGTTCTGCAACACTCGGTGCAACCCTGGCTGATCGACACGCTCGGGGATCTGCCGGTGCTCGGCCCGCTTTTTCAGGGACCGCCGTTCGGAATCGGCATTTTCACCGCCGGTGTCGTGCTGGCGGTGATGGTGATCCCGTTCGTCTCGGCGGTCATGCGCGATGTGTTCGAGACCGTGCCGGATGTCCTCAAGGAGTCCGGTTATGGACTGGGCGCCACGACCTGGGAAGTCATCTGGAAAGTGGTCGTGCCGCACTCCAGAGCAGGCATGGTCGGCGGCATCATGCTCGGGCTCGGCCGCGCGCTCGGCGAGACCATGGCCGTGACCTTCGTCATCGGCAACGCGCACCGGATCAGCACTTCCCTGCTGGCTCCCGGCACGACGATCTCCGCATCCATCGCCAATGAGTTCACGGAGGCGACGGGGGAGCTCTACAACTCCTCGCTCATAGGCCTGGGAGCGCTGCTGTTCCTGATTACGTTCACGGTGATTGCCGCCGCGCGCTACATGCTGCTGCGCCTGGACCGCAAGGCGCTGTCCTCCGTATGAGCCGCCGCTTTCGCCGCAAGCTGATGAACGTCGTTGCCCTGAGCCTCTCGGGCGTGGCGACGCTCATTGGCCTGGCGTTCCTCGCCGCCATTCTCTGGACACTGCTCAAGAACGGCCTGGCTGGCATGTCCGCGCCCATCTTCAGCCAGAGCACGCCGCCTCCAGGCAGCACCGGTGGACTGCTGAATGCCATTTACGGCAGTGTGGTCATGACCTTGATTGGCATCCTCATCGGGGCTCCGGTCGGCATGCTGGCCGGCACCTACCTGGCCGAGTACGGGCGTGGCTCGCGCCTGAGCACGGTAATCCGCTTCGTGAACGACGTTCTGCTGAGCGCTCCATCGGTCATCGTCGGGTTGTTCGTCTACGAGATTCTCGTGGTGCGCATGGGGCACTTCTCGGCGATCGCCGGAGCCGTCGCTCTCGCCGTCATTGCACTACCAGTGGCGGTGCGTACGACGGAGGACATGCTCAATCTCGTGCCTCAGGGCATGAAGGACGCCTCCACTGCGATGGGCGCCTACCCCTGGAGGACGATCACGGCCGTGATCTACCCAGCGGCACGCAGCGGGCTCGTCACCGGGCTGCTCTTGTCGATCGCCCGCATCAGCGGGGAGACCGCGCCGTTGCTGTTCACCGCGTTGAACAATCAGTTCTGGAGCACCGATCTCAACGCCCCGATGGCGAACCTGCCGATCGTCATCTTCATCTACGCGATGAGCC
>CAZLYG010000695.1:0-2345 GCA_964563075.1 uncultured Steroidobacteraceae bacterium
GCACGCGCTGCATCCGTTTCACGGACGAGATCGCGGGCATCCAGGAGCTCGGGATGATCGGGCGCGGCGAGCAGATGAAGGTTCGCACCTACATCGAGCAGACCGTCAATCACGAGCTGTCGGGCAATGTGATCGACCTGTGCCCGGTCGGCGCGCTCGTCTCCAAGCCCTACCGCTTCACGGCGCGCGCCTGGGAGATGGCCTCGATTCCGCTGATTTCCCCGCACGATGGGGTGGGCACGAACGTGTTTGGCCACGTGCTGCGCGGAAAGCTCATGCGCGTCGTGCCGCGCGAGAACGAGGCAATCAACGAGACCTGGATCGCTGACCGTGACCGCTTCAGCTACGAGGCGGTCTACAGCGAGGACCGGATCGAGCGGCCCATGCTGCGCGAAGGCAGCGAGTGGGTCGGGACAGACTGGGAGACGGCACTGGCGAAAGTGGCCACGGGCCTGCGTTCGCGTGCCGCCCTGATGGGAGTGCTCGCCAGCAGCACGAGCACTCTCGAGGAACTGTATCTGCTCGGGCGACTCGCCCGTGCGCTGGGGACGAACAACATCGATCACCGGCTGCGCCAGCGGGATTTTCGCGATCAGGCCGCCGATCCCGCCTTCCCCAGCCTCGGGATGCGGATTGCGGACGTGCAGCAACTGGACTCCCTGCTAGTCATCGGCTCGCATCTGCGGCATGAGGTCCCGATCCTCGCCCATCGCGTGCGCAAGGCCGCGCGCAAAGGAGCAAAGATCGCGCTCCTGAATCCAGCCCATTTCCCCTACCTGTTCCCGGTCGCCTCCGAGCTGATCTCCCGGCCCGCTCAGCAGGTTGCCGATCTCGCGGCGATACTGGCCGCCGCCGCCGAGGCGGCAGGCAAGCCGGTGCCTGAGCACCTGGCTGCCGCCACGCGCGATACTCGAATCGAGGACTCGCACAGAGCGATCGCCGCTGCCCTGGCGACGGGGTCGAAGCGGGCAGTGTGGCTCGGCGCACTCGCTGCACGTCACCCGTCCTACGCGGACCTGCGTTCCCTAGCCGCGGCGCTTGCCGACATCACCGGCGCTTCGCTCGGTCATCTTGCAGAAGGGGGCAACGGTGCCGGTGCCTATCTGGCAGGTGCGGTCCCGCACCGCGAGGCCGGCGGCAAGCCGGTATCGGAAGCCGGACTCTCCGCTGCGGACATGCTGCGCATCCCGCAGAAGGCCTACGTGCTGTTCGGCGGAGTAGAGCCCTGGAGCGAGGGCAATTCCGAGGCCTTGAAGACGCTTGCGAAAGCGGAGTTCGTGGTCGCGATCACCCCCTTCGCCAGCGAGCAGTTGCGGCAGGTCGCGCACGTGCTGCTGCCCATCGGGACATTCGCGGAAACCTCCGGAACCTACGTGAACCTCGAGGGCGTGTGGCAGAGCCAGACCGGCGCGGCGCAGCCGGTCGGCGAGTCGCGCCCGGGTTGGAAGGTGCTGCGCGTTCTGGGCAACCTGCTCGATCTGGGCGGCTTCGACTACCTGTCATCGGAGGCGGTGCGGGATGAGCTGCGGGGTCTGTGGGCCGACGATGTGACTCCGCCGGGAGCCGCATACACAGGCACCCATCGCGTCTCCAAGGTGCGAGCGGATGGCGAGGCCGCGGTCGTCGATGTCGGCATCTATCAGACAGACGCCCTCGTGCGGCGTGCGCCCTCTCTGCAGAAGACTCGCGACGGCCGCGCGCCGAACGCGACGTATTGACGGAAGGACTTGCAGCGCGTGCTCAACTCACTAACAAGCGACTGGCAGGCCCTCCCGGACATCGTCCGCACGGCGCTGATCTCCACGGCCTGGATCATCGCGATCACGATCGGGCTGATTCTGTGCGTGGCCTACCTGACGCTCTGGGAGCGCAAGGTCCTCGGCTACATGCAGCTGCGCAAGGGCCCGAACCGCGTGCGCATCTTCGGGCTCTTCCCGGGGTGGGGACAGCCATTCGCGGACGTGTTCAAGCTGTTGACCAAGGAACTGGTCATCCCCTCGCGGGCCAACGGCTTCCTGTTCCGCCTGGCACCCATGATCGGGCTGATTGTTGCCTTCGCCGCGTGGGCGGTCATTCCGGTATCACCCACGGTCGTGGTGTCCCAGGCGAACGCTGGCCTGCTGTACCTGTTGTCGCTGACCTCGATGGGTGTGTACGGCGTGATCATCGCCGGCTGGGCCTCGAACTCGAAGTACGCGTTCCTGGGAGCGATGCGCTCGGCCGCGCAAATGGTCGCTTACGAGATCGCGATGGGTTTCGCACTGGTCGGCGTGCTGATGGCCGCGGGGAGTCTCAACCTCGGGGACATCATTCGCCACCAGCAGGGTGGCGGGCTGTCCTGGAAC
>CAZLYG010000696.1:0-2343 GCA_964563075.1 uncultured Steroidobacteraceae bacterium
CCCGGATGGGCAATCTCTACTACGAGCATGACCGAACGATTTTCATGGCTCCTTACACGCCGAAGCGCCTGCAGGCGCAATAGTCAGGCGGAAACTCACCATGTCATCCTCTCTGGCCGCAGTCCTCGCCGAGTATCGCGAGTTTCTCTCGATTCTCGCCTCCACGTTCGTATTGCTCATTCTGACGATCCGCTTCTGGGACCGCGTCAGTCTGTGGTTCCTGAATTTCTGGTACAGCGTTCCATTGCTCGGCAAGCTCGCGCGCCTGGCGCGTGTGCATCGGGCGCCGCAACCCGCCGACGATTGGCACCAGAGCGAGCGGACCCTATGCAACGACTACAAGAGGTTCGTGCGGATCAAGGACCGGCGCCAGTTCCTTGAGTGCAAAACCTACCTCAAGAAAGCCGGGGATTCCGGGCGTTCGCCCCTGCCTTCCGGCATGTGGCTGCTGATCGCCGCATTGGTGTTCGTCGAGGCCCTGGGCTTCAGCTATGTGCTCGCCGGCTGGAGCGTCCCCGGGGCCAGCGAGAACCGCCAGGTCCAGTTCAGCTACGGGCTGGCCTTCGTATTCTCGGTGATTCTCGTGGCCTTCACCCATTTCGCCGGTCACGAGCTGTATCGCTCCAACACGATCAGCCATGCGCTCAAGGAGCGCAGCCATGATCGTACCCACACCGGCTCGATCCGCTCGCAGAGCTGGGATCTGGAGGAGAGCCTCAACGATCCGGCCAGGCCGCAAGCCGCGGATGATGCGCAGCCTGCCTATACCCAGCTGGCCAACCGTGTCGGCGCCCAGCCGACGTACATGGTGACCGTGCTGACGATGATCGCCATTTTCGCGGTCGCCACCTTCACCACCGTCGTCAGAAACAAAACCTTCGAGCACGAGCAGAACGAGGAGTCCGCCGGCCAGGTGGACCCGAACTTCGGCGCGGTGCCCGCCGAGCTCGCCGCGACGCAGGCCGCCGCCGATGGCAAGGCCGAGGCGGAAGGGAAAGTGCTCGCGCGCGAAGCGAGCCTGACGACGTTCGTCCTGCTGGCGATTCTGTTCGTGTTCCTGCAGATCCTGGGCATCCTGCTCGGCATGAAGTGGGGATTCGCCGGCAGGGAGAGCGCCAAGGCGTACGCTCTGTCCGGCGGCAAGCGCTTTGCCACCTTCGATGACTACCGGGCCTACCACCTCGACTACGTCGTCGATATCGCCCAAAGCAAGCTCGAGTCGCTGCGCCAGCGAATGACCTCCAGGAGCGAAAGCAATGGCTGGCCCATGCCCCAGTTCACCCGCAAGGGCTTCCTCGATTTCCTGATCGAGACACAACAGCGTGATCTGCCGCCGCCGCCGTACCCGTCGGCCGTAACAGGTCCCGCCGTTTCGCCCGCCAACACGCCTGCGGCATCGGGGGTGATTATGCAGTCCTCTGCGGCCCCGCCTGTACCCGCGCTGCCGCCAGTGCCGGCGATCCAACTGCTCCCACCTCCGGCGATTCTCAAGTATCACTTCACCGATCACGAAAACCGGCCCAGTGCTCTTCCGGTCACGCGTGCCGAGCTGGATCACCTGTTCACCGCAGGCGCCATTACTCCCCGTACATGGGTGCTCCTCGAGGGATCCGCCGAGTGGATTCCCTACGGGGTGCTGCGCGCTGCAGCGCGCCCCGCAGCCGCCCCGACTCAGAGCTGAGCCATGAGCGAACGACGAGCCAGAGTGCTGCTTGCCGCCACAGCGGTCGCCTGCGCCGTGATGGTGGCGGCCAGGGCAGCCGGGGCAGCCGGGGCAGCCGGGGCAGCCGGGGCAGCCGGGGCAGCCGGGGCAGCCGATATCAGATTACCCGCGGGCCGCGGCGCACCAGGTGCCCCACCTGCAGCGATGCTCCCACCAGCCGCGACGGGCTTCAATCGCCTCGACGCCGTCGCAAGTTGCTATCGCACACTGTCGATTTCGCCACCGGCCGCTGAAGAGAGCCGGGCCTATTTCGTCCTTCTGGATCAGACCACGGTATTCGACGCATCGTTGAAGCAGACGATCAGCACCGCCACGCGCACCAACCTGCGATTGAGCACGCAATTCACGATCGCGACGTTTTCGGCCTTTCTGGGAGATCACTACACCGATATCGTCGTGGCCGGACGGACGGAAGGCCTGCTCTCGCAAGCCGAACGGGACGATACGGGCAAACCGAAGCTCCACAGTCTGGATGTGTGCATGGCGCACCAGATCGACTATGCCCGGCGAATCTCGGAAGAGGCGCTCGAGAAATCTTTCGGGGCGGCCTCCACCGAGATCGCGCGGTCGGACATCCTGGCAACCCTCAACGACTTCGTGACGCATGTCGTGCGTCCCTC
>CAZLYG010000697.1:0-2338 GCA_964563075.1 uncultured Steroidobacteraceae bacterium
CGGCGCGCTACATCGGCTGCTCGAGCCCCTGGCCAGGCACCGCATCAGCATGACCCGCATCGAGTCGCGACCGTCCCATCGGCGCAAATGGGATTATGTGTTCTTCATCGACATCGAGGGCCACTGCGAGGAGCCTCACGTCGTGAGGGCGCTCGGGGACCTGAAGAAACGCGCCTCGCTTTTCCGCGTGCTGGGCTCCTATCCTCGCGCAGTAGTGTGAGACCCTGAGACCCCTATGGCGCGTTATATCCTCGCTCCAGGCACCAGGGTCGAAGGCGAGATCACCGTCCCCGGCGACAAATCGATCTCGCACCGTGCGCTCATGCTGGGTGGGATAGCCGAGGGTGTTACGGACATCACCGGCTTCCTGGCCGGTGAGGATTGCCTTGCAACACTGCGCGCGTTGCAGGCGATGGGCGTGAAGATCGACCGGCCCGAGGAGCAGCACGTCATCGTGCGCGGGGCTGGCCTTGAAGGTCTCAGGGGCTCTGAAGCGGCGCTGGATATGGGCAATGCCGGTACGGCCATGCGGCTGTTCATGGGCCTGCTGGCGCCGCAACGCTTCCGCTCCACTCTCATCGGTGACGAGTCGCTCATGCGGCGGCCGATGGAGCGCGTCGCGGGTCCCCTGCGCCTGATGGGCGCCGACATCAAGACAAACGCCGGCCACCCTCCGGTGCAGATCGAGGGCGGCCGCCCGCTGCGGGCCATCGAGTACACCCTGCCCGTAGCCAGCGCTCAGGTGAAATCGGCCGTCCTGCTCGCGGGGCTGCAGGCGACGGGCAGGACTCGTGTCAGGGAGCCTGCGCCCTCGCGCGATCACACGGAAAGAATGCTGGGAGCGTTCGGGGTGGAAGTGCTTCGCAACGGTCCGGAGATCGCCATCGAGGGAGGGCAGGAGCTGCGCGCAACGCACATTCCGGTGCCCGCGGACTTCTCCTCTGCCGCATTCTTTCTCGTGGCCGGGTGTCTGGCCGCCGACCGCGGCCTGCTGCTACGTAATGTGGGCGTCAATCCGACTCGAACGGGCCTGCTCGAGCTGCTCCTGCAAATGGGTGCCGACATCCGTGTGCACCACACCTCGGCGGGTGGCTCGGGCGCCGGTTCGACCGGCGAGCCGGTGGCCGACATCGAGGTGCGCAAAAGCCGCCTGAAGGGGATCAAAGTGCCCGAAGCACTCGTGCCCCTGGCGATTGACGAGTTTCCGGTCTTTTTCGTGGCTGCGGCCTGTGCCGAGGGCGAGACCTTGGTGCGGGGGGCACTCGAGCTGCGGGTCAAGGAAACCGATCGGCTGGCCGCCATGGCCCAGGGCCTCACGGTGCTGGGCGTACGTAACGAGCTTCTGGAGGACGGGCTGTGGATCCAGGGCGGCAACGGGTTCGGCGGCGGGACCGTCGCCAGTCACGGCGATCATCGCATCGCCATGGCCTTCGCCATTGCGAGCCTGCGCGCACAACGCGACATCGAGGTCCTGGACGTGGCCAACGTCGCGACGTCTTTCCCGGGATTCATGCCTCTGGCCGCAGCTGCGGGCTTGCAGATCGACTCGTTGTAGCCGACTCTTCCCGCGCAACCCATGTCGAGCGCACCGATCGTCACCATCGATGGCCCGAGCGGTTCCGGCAAGGGCACGATTTCCCGCGCAGTCGCGGGGCATCTGGCCTGGCACCTGCTGGACAGCGGTGCGCTTTACCGCCTGGTCGCCCTCGCGGGCAGCCAATCCGGACTGGACCCGGCCGATGCGCCGGGGCACGCGGCCCTGGCCGGCAGCATGGACGTGGTGTTCTCCGTGGGACCGGACGGCGGTGAGCGCGTTACCCTGGCGGGCCGTGACGTCACTGCCGCGATCCGCACCGAGACTGCCGGGCAGGGGGCCTCCCGGGTGGCGGCGTGGCCATCCGTGCGTACGGCCCTGCTGGAGCGGCAAAGAGCCTTCGCCCGTCCCCCTGGGCTGGTAGCCGACGGACGGGACATGGGGACCGTCGTATTCCCCCACGCGGCGCTGAAAGTATTCCTGACCGCCAGCGCCGCGGCGCGGGCCCAACGGCGTTATAAGCAGTTGAAAGACAAGGGATCGGATGTTAGCCTTCCCGCCCTTTCGCGCGAGATAGCCGAGCGGGACCAGAGGGATTCGACCCGTGCGGTCGCCCCGCTGCAGCCGGCTTCCGACGCCGCGATCATCGACTCCACCGATCTGACGATCGAGCAGGTGGTCGATCGGGTGCTCGCCCTGGGCGCGCAGCGCGCTTTGTGGCCCGCGGGCAGATCGTTTTAAGGGTTGCGGTACGAGGGTGCCGCCTCCCCTGTGATGGCCGGTACACGCAAGAAGCATGTGCCA
>CAZLYG010000698.1:0-2334 GCA_964563075.1 uncultured Steroidobacteraceae bacterium
TCGCCGATCCTGTCACAGCGCAAGCTGCGCCAGATCCTCGGCCTGAAGGAGGTCACGCACTCTTTCATCGATCTGCAGTACGAGCCCGCCGAGGGCCTCGAGGCGGCAATCCGTCGGATGTGCGCCCAGGCCGAGAGTGCTGTCCGGGAAGGAAAGGGCGTCCTGCTGCTCTCCGACCGCTATCTGGTTCGCGGCAAGCTGCCTGCGCACGCGCTGCTCGTCACCGGCGCCGTGCATCACCACCTGGTGCGGACAGGCCTGCGTTGCAAATGCAATCTGCTGGTCGAGACCGGCACAGCTCGCGATCCGCACCACTTCGCCTGCCTGATCGGCTACGGGGCCACGGCCGTGTATCCCTACATGGCTTACCAGCTGCTCTTCGACATGATGCGCAAAGGTCGTGTGAAGCTGGATTTTGCGGCCCGCCTGGAGCTCGGCCGCAGCTACCGCGCCGGCATCCGCAAAGGCCTGTTCAAGGTCATGTCGAAGATGGGCATCTCGACCATCGCCAGCTATCGCAGCTCGCAGCTGTTCGAGATCGTGGGGCTGTCGGACCGGATCGTGGACCTGTGCTTTGCGGGCACGGAAAGCCGTGTGCAGGGCGCGGACTTCGATGATCTGGAGTCCGACCTGCAGCAGCTGGCCGCACGTGCCTGGGATCCACGCGAGCCCATCGACCAGGGTGGCCTGCTGAAGTACATGCACGGCGGCGAGTACCACATGTACAACCCCGACGTGGTCGCCGCGCTCCAGGCCGCGGTGGTGTCGGGGGACTACGCGCACTATCGCTTGTTTGCGCAGCTGGTGAACGGTCGCCCCGCGTCGACCTTCCGCGACCTGCTGGCCTTGAAGCAGGCGGGCAGGCCGGGCGGCCCCGCGCCGATTCCGCTCGAGGAGGTGGAACCGGTGGAGGCCATCCTCGCGCGCTTCGACAGCGCCGGCATGTCCCTCGGAGCGCTCTCTCCCGAGGCTCACGAGGCGCTGGCGATTGCCATGAACCGTCTGGGCGCGCGTTCCAACTCCGGCGAAGGCGGGGAGGATCCCGCGCGTTATCGGACGGAGAAGAACTCCAAGATCAAGCAGGTAGCTTCCGGCCGGTTTGGGGTGACTCCCGAGTACCTGATCAACGCCGAGGTGCTGCAGATCAAGATTGCCCAGGGGGCCAAGCCTGGGGAAGGGGGCCAGCTGCCGGGGCACAAAGTGAACGACATGATTGCCTCGCTGCGCTTCGCGCGCCCGGGCGTCGGCCTGATTTCCCCGCCACCGCATCACGACATCTACTCGATCGAGGATCTGGCCCAGCTCATCTTCGATCTGAAGCAGGTGAATCCCGCGGCACTGGTGTCGGTCAAGCTCGTCGCTGAGCCGGGCGTCGGGACCGTGGCCGCGGGCGTCACCAAGGCCTACGCCGATCTCATCACCATCTCCGGCTACGACGGAGGTACCGGTGCGAGCCCGCTCTCATCCATCAAGTACGCCGGTACGCCGTGGGAGCTCGGTCTTGCGGAGACGCACCAGACGCTGCGCGCCAACGACCTGCGTCACCGCGTACGCCTGCAGACGGACGGGGGACTGAAAACCGGCCTCGACGTGGTGAAGGCCGCGCTCATCGGCGCCGAGAGCTTCGGTTTCGGCACCGCACCCATGGTCGTGCTGGGGTGCAAGTATCTGCGCATCTGCCATCTGAACAACTGCGCCACGGGCGTCGCGACGCAGCACAACGTACTGCGATCGAAGTACTTCATCGGCCTGCCGGAAATGGTGGTGAACTATTTCCGCTTCGTCGCGCAGGAGGTGCGCGAGATCCTCGCCGCTCTCGGTGTGCGCCGGCTGCAGGATATCATCGGCCACACCGAGCATCTGGAAGTGCTGGAGGGCAGCACCCCCAGGCAGAGAAAGCTCGACTTGCAGCCGATCCTCTCCGACGCCGGTCTCGCCGCCGACGTACCGCAGTTCTGCATATCCCCCTCCAACGCACCCTTCGACAAGGGGGAGCTTGCGGAGAAGATGGTGAGCGACATGCGTGCCGCCATCGAGGGAAAGAGCGGGGGCGAGTGGAGCTACCAGGTCCACAACTACAACCGTTCCATCGGCGCGCGCATCTCCGGTGAGATCGCACGCCGCTGGGGTAACTACGGGATGGAGGATGCGCCGCTCACCGTAAAGCTGACGGGCAATGTAGGGCAGAGCTTCGGAGTGTGGAACGCTGGAGGACTGCACATGTATCTCGAAGGCGATGCCAACGACTATGTCGGCAAGGGCCTGGCGGCGGGCAAGCTCGTTCTGCGCCATCCGCGCAACGCTCGCTATGTCGCCCGGAACACGATCATCATG
>CAZLYG010000699.1:0-2328 GCA_964563075.1 uncultured Steroidobacteraceae bacterium
CCGTCGCCGACCTTGCGTACGTATACGAGAGCACGGGTGAGGTCGTGGCGAAGCGCAGCGCGCCGATCACCTACGCCGCACTGCTCAGCAATCCGGATATCGTCAGCCAGCCCTGCACCTTCTTCCGGTGGGAAGCCTTGCGTGCGGTGGGAGGATGGGATGCCAGCTTCCACATGACAATGGATTTCGATCTGTGGGTCCGGCTGGCGCGACTTGCGCCGCCGCGGATGATCAACGCCGTGTGGGCTTACTTCAGAGTGCACTCGGAGCAGAAGACATCCGCCGCGAATGTCCGGCGTCAGGCCCGCGAGATCGCGCGCGTTCTGCGCCGCGAGGGCGTCCCTCGTAGCTCGATAATTGCGCATCGGACGGTGCGCGAATGGTATCTCGCGAAGTCGCGAGTGAAACACGCTCTGATCGGCATCGGACTGATCGATCCTCGGTATCGGCACCGGTCCATTCGCGTGAAATCGGCCTGAATCTCCATGAGGATCGTGCATATCGTGCTGGCTCTGAACGTCGGGGGCATCGAGTGCATGCTGCTCGACATCTGCGGCCGGCAGGCTCTGTCCGCACAGGTCTCGCTCATCATCGTCAACGACAGTTACGATCCGCGCCTGCTCGAGTCGATGCCGGCGGACGTGTCCGTTGTGCTCATCAAACGGCCCAGTGGCAGCCGCAATCCATGGTATCTGCTGCGGGCACTGCGGACCGTGCAACGACTCAACCCCGACATCGTTCATCTGCACCAGCTGAGCCTGATTTCGCTGCTGCGGATGTTGCCCTTTCCCAGGATCACGACGGTTCATTCGACTCTCCCCGACGACCAGACACCCCTGCCGGCAGCCAAGCATCTGTGCGGGATATCCGAGGCGGTGGGTCAAACGATCAGGCGGGCATTTCCGCATGCAAGATGTGCGATAGTTCCGAATGGCGTCGATTTCTCCCGGATCGAAGCACGCAGCAAGCGCCATGAGGGGCCGCATCGCCTGGTACAGGTCAGCCGGTTGCATCATTCGCAAAAGGGACAGGATGTAGTTCTGCACGCGCTGCGTGCGTTGCGGCAGCGCCGCACGGAACATTCGCTCAGCGTGACGTTCGTAGGCGGGGGTACCTCGCGCGACTATCTGGAAACGCTGGCCCGCGAGCTGGGGGTCGGCGAGCAGTGCATTTTTCTTGGCGAGAAGCCGCGAGAATGGGTTTATCAGCACCTCTGCGATTACGACCTGTTGCTGCAGCCTTCACGCCACGAGGGCTTTGGCTTGACTATCGTTGAGGCGATGGCCGCCAGGGTACCCGTCCTCGTGTCGGACCTTGCGGCGCCCATGGAGGTCATCGCGGGAGGCCAGTTCGGCTATCACTTCGAGAGCGGCAATAGTCTCGATTGCGCGGCCTGCATTCAGCAGGCGCTATCTGATCTGGGCACACCGCCGGCCCAAGCACGCGTCGCCGCCGCATACGATCACGCGCGCAAGCACTTCGATGTGTCTCGTACCGTGGACAGGTACTTCGAAGAGTACGAGGCCGCAATGGAAAGCCAGGGTTCGCGCTCGAGGAACCGCTGCGGAGCGGCAGGCAAGTAGGAGATCGCATGACTGGCCGCTCGCTGAGAGTCGCATACGATCATCAGGTCTTTGTCGAGCAGCGCGGCGGCGGAGTGCTGCGCTACTTCAGCGAGTTGATAGCGCGCCTTGCCGCTTTCCATGCGAATGAGGTCGCGGTCGTCGCTCCATTCCACGCCAGCACTCAACTCGCCTCGGAACGTTTGCGAAAGTTCGCCCGCGGGATCCATGTGCCGTTGCATTTCCGCGGAGCGGACCGTTTGCGCGGCCTTGCGAATCGGCTGGCGACCCCGCTCGCCTGGTCGCGCCTGAATGCCGACATCGTGCACGAGACCTACTATTCGCTTCAGCCGATCGGCAGGGCGCGCCGGCGTATCGTGACCATACACGACATGATCCCGGAGCTGTTTCCGGCTGACTTCGGCGCCGGCAGCACCTTGAGTGCGGCAAAGCTGGCTGCCGTGCAGCGCGCGGACCACATCATCTGCGTATCACAGAACACGAAAGAAGATCTGTTACGGCTGTTCGGCGTCAGTGCTGCCTCGGTCACCGTCGTGCCTCTCGGTCACGAGCTGCCGGGTGATCGAGCGCCATGCCAGCCCGCAACGACCTCAGATGACGATCGCCCCCTGAAGCCTGACCGGCCCGTGATCCTGTATGTCGGACGGCGCGACGGCTACAAGAATTTTGCGGCGTTGCTGCAAGCGTATGCCCACTCACGGGCTCTGCGCAGCGAGACCACGTGCCTGGCATTCGGTGGCGGCCC
>CAZLYG010000700.1:0-2313 GCA_964563075.1 uncultured Steroidobacteraceae bacterium
CTGCCTGCGGTCGTTGAGTTTCTGCGACGAGATCGTCGTCGTCGACTCGCACTCGACGGACGCCACCCGTGAGCTGGCGAGCGCGCTCGGAGCGCGCGTGATCGAGCGGGACTGGCCCGGCTACCGCACGCAGAAGCAGTTCGCCGTGGATGCAGCTTCCAATGACTGGGTGCTGTGCCTGGATGCCGACGAGCGTGTCAGCCCGGAATTACGCGCGGAGATCGAGGCTGAGCGCGAGCGCGGATTCGCCTCGCACGCCGGCTGGTCCCTGCCGCGGATCACGGACTATTTTGGTCGCTTCCTGCGCCATGGCAACGCCTATCCGGATCGTCTGGTCAGGCTATTCGATCGGCGCCGCGGCCGCTGGATCGGCCACGAGATTCACGAGAACACGCAGGTGGACGGTACGGTCGGTAGAATGCGCGGCCATCTGGAGCATTTCTCCTACCGCAGCCTCAGCGACCATCAGGCTCGCATGCAACGCTACGCTGCACTGATGGCGCAGGCTCTCCATGCCGGCGGTAAAAGTTGTGGCCTTGGCAAGGTACTGTTGAACCCGCAGTGGCGCTTCTTCCGCGGTTACGTGTTGCGTCTGGGGTTCCTCGATGGCTGGCGCGGACTGGTGTTCGCGCTGGTCGAAGCCAACTACGTGCGGCGCAAGTACCTGGGGCTGTACATGCTGGGCAGGGGGCTCGGTGGCTAGTCAGGTTGGCACGGCCGCCCAGGCGGACAGGGCTAGTCAGCTTGGCACGGCGCCCGGGTGGGGCAGAGCTAGCCAGGGTTGGCACGCCGCCCAGGTGGGGCAAGCACAAACGGCCAGCTAATTGAGCTGCTCGGGCTTGTATCCGTCGCGCCGCATGAGATCCAGCAGTCCGCCGTCGCCGACCAGATGCAGCGCGCCGACCACCACGAAATAGTCCTGGCGGTCCTGCAGGAGCTTCTCGAGCTGCGGCATCCAGTGCTTGTTGCGCTCTGACACGAGCGTGCGATAGAGCGCGGGAAACGACTTGTATTCCTCGCTGAGGAGTGCCGCGAGGTGTGCGGCGTCACCGTTGCGCCACGCAACGATGACCTCTTTGGTGTCGCTGTCGACGTCGCCCATCTCCGAGACGATCATGTCGAGGAAGTGCACCTGGTCCTCATCGGACATCGCGCCGAGCACCCCGAGCTGTTCCGCCACGGTCTCCAGCCCGATGACGGTCTTGCCGTCTGCCTGGGCGCGCTGGTCGAGCTGCTGCTCGACGCCCGAATCCGGCTGGAATCCGAGCTTCGCGTACTGCAGCTCGAGCATCTCCATGCCGACGACCCAAGGTTGGAACTGATCCATCAGCGGAGCCGACAGACCGAGTTGTGCGGCCTCGTTCGACACACGCTGGTAGCGACTGTCACCAAGTCGGCTGCGCAGCGTCGTGCCGGGCGGCAGCGTCGCGTGCTCCAGCATCCAGCTCATCCCATCGATGGGATTCACTTTGCCTACGTCCAGCTCCATCACCAGTCCCTTGGAGTCGGCGTAGGCGCGCTCGAACGCCGCGGGCAGCGCCGAGTCATCCGCCTTCAGCAGATGCACCGACCCGGCCAGATAGACAGTGTTGTGGGCGCCGTGGATCGCCCAGACGGGACTGCCCGCCGCGGCGATCAGCGGAGCGGTCAGGCAGCCGAGCAGACCGAGTGCGAGGATGAGCCAGCGGCGAATTTTTCGACCCACACGACCTCCGTCAGCAGCGTACCGTCGGGCCGCAGCTCGAGGGTGCGGTAACCCGGCGGGCGCCGGTCGACGGCGAATTCGTCCGCATGGGGCAGGAACTGCGCGCAGGTGGCCGGCGTCGCCAGCAGGCGCACGCCCTTGCGCAGGCCTTCGAAGCTTTGATGCACGTGCCCCCAGAGAATCGCGCGTACGTTGCGGTGCCGATCGATAGTTTGCAGAAACTCGCCGGCGTTCTCGAGCGCAACCTGGTCCAGCCAGCGGCTGGCCATGGACACAGGATGATGGTGCAGGCACACCAGGCAGTGCCGCCCGGCGGCGCTGCCGAGGGCCTCATCGAGCTCCGCCAGGCTCTGCGGGCTCAGTCGGCCGCTGGCCGAGCCGGGCAGTGAGCTGTCGAGCAGAACGATGCGCCACTGCCCGAAATCCCGGTATCCGCCGACCACGAAAGGATCGCCGGCGAGCGCCTTGCGCATCGCCTTGGGCTCGTCGTGATTGCGGGGAAGGCACAGAACGGGAACGTCGAGCGAAGCGAAGATGCGCGGGAAGTGGGCGTTTCCGGCGGAGTCATCCTGACCGATATCGCCGGTCTCCAGAATGGCGTGCGGCGG
>CAZLYG010000701.1:0-2300 GCA_964563075.1 uncultured Steroidobacteraceae bacterium
CAGTTCGCGGCAGCAAATTCGGTAAATCGAGGTGGGTGGTCATTCATCCGTCCACACGCGATGCTCTGTCGCGCTATCTGCGACGCCGCGGGCACTGTTTTGCCGAGCGCGCAGACAAGCATGTCTTTCTGACCACGCAGGGTACGGCTCTGCGCGAAGGATCGGCGGTTCACACCTTCAGACGGCTCACGCATAAGATTGGCCTGTGCGGTTCACACACCAAACGGAACCCGCGGCTGACGGATTTTCGCCATTGCTTCGCCGTGAAGTCGCTGGTGCGCTTCTATCGTTCCGGCAAGGATCCGCAGCGATGGCTGCCCGTGCTCTCCACTCACCTGGGGCATGCCTGGACCAAAGAGACTTACTGGTACATCGAGCAGCATCCGGCTCTAATGCAGGAAGCCATGAAGCGTTTGGAGCGGCGCTGGAAGGATACACAATGAAGTCCACAGTTAGTTTCCAAGCCCTGCTTCAACGGTTCTTTACCGATCGGCTCATGCAGCAGCGACAGGCCAGCGCACATACCATCAGCTCGTACCGCGACACTTTTCGGCTGTTGCTTCGATACGCTCATGAACGCTTGCACAAGACACCCGATCAGTTGGCCTTCGAGGATATCGACGCGCCACTCGTGTCGGGGTTCCTGACTGACCTCGAGAAGACCCGCCATATCGGTGCCAGCACCCGTAATCTGCGCCTGACGGCGATCCGCTCGTTCTTCCGCTACGCCGCGTTCGAAGCACCTGCGTACTCTGCGCAAATCCAGCGGGTCCTGGCCATGCATGGCAAACGACATCATCGGCGGCTGATCCGTTTCCTCACGCGCCCCGAAGTGGATGCGTTGCTGGCAGCGCCCGACCAGAGCACCTGGTACGGTCGTCGCGACCATGCTTTGCTGCTGCTCGCAGTGGAGACGGGCCTGCGTGTTTCTGAGATCAGCAGATTGACCCGCGAGAAGATCACCGTGACCGCCGGGGCGCACGTGGATATCACGGGGAAGGGACGCAAACAACGAGTGACCCCATTCTGCAAGCGTACGGCCCGGGTCTTGAAGGCGTGGACCCAAGAGCCTATCAAGTGCAACGCAAGCGCGCTGTTCCCGAACGCCAAAGGCGGGCCTCTCAGTTCGGACGCCATCCAGCGCCTGGTACAGAAGTACACGGCGATGGCTGCGAAGAAATGTACGTCCTTGAAGAAGAAGCGAGTCACCCCGCACGTGCTGCGGCGAACGGCGGCCATGGAGCTGCTGCAGGCGGGAACCGATCCATTCAACATCGCACTTTGGATGGGGCATGAGTCCGTGCAAACCACCCAGATCTACTTGGACGCCAGTCTTGAACTCAAGGAGAAGGTCCTCGCCAAAGTGCGACCTCACAACAGCAAGGCAGGACGCTATCGGCCCGGCAGCGAGCTCACCGCATTTCTGGCGAGCCTGTGACGGTAAAACTATGCCGATTCATGGCGACCGTTCAACTCCTTGCAGCAGCCAGTTTCTCGGAAGCAGCGAAGCATCCTGGCTGTCACACCGACATTGTCATCTGTACGGCATACTTATGGAACTTCGACTCACGGATGCGGAGGATGCCTGCCCGGTGATCTACGTCCGGGAGAGTCAGCCGCATCACCTCGCCGCGGCGAAGTCCTGCGCTGTAGAGAAGAACGAGTGCCATCCGCATGACTGCGGCACGCATAGGCGAGTGCACTGCCGACCCGAGGTGGGCTGCGGCCCGCAGCATCCGACCGATCTGTGCTCGTGTCACGATGACCGCTCGCCGATATGGCCGGCGACGCGTGAAGCCGGCGGGATCCGGGACAAAGCAAGTAGGCTCGTGACGTCGGCGGAACAGACAGAACTTGCGCACGAGCAGCTGACGCGAGTACAGAGTGTTCGGAGACAACTCGTGCTGTGCGCGACACCATTGTTCGAACGCCTCGGCCGTGAGATCGGCGGTCTTTTGGGCGACCACGAAGCGTCGAAGGTCCCGCAGCACCCCTTCCTCGCCGTAGTATCGACGGCCCAGGGCGCGCTGATGGCCGACGAACGCGGCGATCGCCGCATCGAGCGCTGGGGTGGGTCGAACGGCCATCACGGCAGTGGCAGGCCGACTGACCGCAAAGCGGCGGTATCCAGGCGCAAGTAGACACATGTCGCCTCGAGGCTGCGATGACCGAGCAGATCGCCAATGGCCTTGACCCCGACGTTACGCTGCAGCAAGCGCATTGCAAAACTGTGCCGCAGCGAATACTAGGGTTCCCCCGGTTTGGTGGACAGTCGGGAGTTGAGGTTCAAGGCTTGATCT
>CAZLYG010000702.1:0-2287 GCA_964563075.1 uncultured Steroidobacteraceae bacterium
CCGCCGGCAGTCCGGCGACAGGCGTCGGATCCAGCACCGGGGAAGGACCGGTTGCGTCGTGCACGAGACGCAGCGGTCCGCCACGCTCCGAGACCAGCGCATCCCCCGAAGGCAGCAGGCAGATCGAGAACGGGTGCTTCAGGCCTTTGGCCACGACCACCACCCGGATCTTGTGCTGTTCGGCAGTGTCGAACGTGTAGGAATTCTCGGTAATCGTCACGGGTGCGACGCCGATGTTCTGCGGCTGCTGCGCACTTGCTATCAGGGGAGCAATCAGCGCGACACTCAGGACTGTGGCACACGTAGAGCCGATGCGTGTGATTGTTGGCATCCGATGGGACCTCGCTTCAGGTACAGGGAGCGGCCATGGGAGCCATCTTAGAACAAGAACCCTGACGTTCACTATTTCGCGACGCTAATTCGGACTGCTGTCTGTAGTACATAATCATCAATCGCGTCATGATTGGCGATTATGCAACGTCAGACAGTGGCCATTGCTTTTGGACGGGTCTTGCGCGAGCTGCGTCATGCGCGAGGGCTGTCGCAGGAGCAACTCGCCTCCCTCGGGAATTTCGATCGCACGTATCCATCGCTCCTCGAGCGAGGGTTGCGGACGCCCACGCTGAGCGTCATCTTCCGCCTGGCGGAGGTGCTGGGTATCGCCGCTTCCGCGTTGGTCGCGAAGGCGTTCGAGGAAACCCAGAAGTGAGCTTGTGCGTGGAATCGCAGCGCGCGGGCCACGGCGGCGGCGCAGCGCTGGGACCGCTGCGGCGGCGCAGCGTGCGTCTTCCCACGCTTTCCGCACCGCACCGCAGCGCAGCGCTGGCTACTCGAGATCCGGATACGGGCCCCGACCACCCTCGGCAATGAAGCGATCGATGCGCGCCTCCAGCACCGGCATGGGAACGGAGCCCAGCTCCAGCACAGTGTCGTGAAAGGCACGAATATTGAATCGAGGGCCGAGCGCCTTCTCGGCCTTGGCTCGCGCCTGAAGAATCGCTCTTTCGCCCAGGTAGTAGGACAGCGCCTGCGCGGGCCACGCGATGTAGCGATCAACCTCGGTTTCAATCTCGTGCTCGGATAGCGCCGTGTACTCACGCATGTACGCGAGCGCACGATCACGCGTCCAACCCTGCGAGTGAATGCCAGTGTCCACGACCAGCCGCACGGCGCGCCAGACCTGGTATCCCAGCATCCCGAACCGATCGTAGGGAGTCTCGTACATTCCCATCTCTTCGCCGAGGCGCTCGCAGTACAGCGCCCAGCCCTCTCCATACGCAGACAAATACGTATGCTGCCGGAACTCCGGCTGATCCTTGTGCTCGAGCGCGATCGGAATCTGAAAAGCATGGCCCGGCGCGGCCTCGTGGAGCGTCAGGGCCGTCAGGTTGTAGAGCGGACGGGTGTTCAGCTCATAGGTGTTGAGCAGGTACACGCCAGCCCCACCTCGTCCGGCCGTATAGAAAGGGGCGAGGTCGGGAGGGACGGGCTTGATGGTGAAGCGCTGTCTGGGCAGATAGCCGAAGAACTGTGCCGCCTTGCCGTCGAATGTTTTGGCAATCCAGGCGGCGCGCATCAGCAGCTCTTCCGGGCTGCGTGCGTAGAATCTCGGGTCGGTGCGCAGGAAGTTCAGGAATGCGACAAAGTCTCCCTTGAACCCGGTCTCGCGCATCACGGCGAGCATCTCCTGGTGCAGACGGGCGACTTCCGACTCTCCCAGCGCGTGGATCTCGGACGGGTCCAGCTCGAGCGTTGTGTACTCCAGTATCTTCGACCGGTAATACGCCTTCCCGTCGGGCAGGTCCTCTGCCGCGAGCGTAGTGCGAGTGCCCGGCAGATATTCCGTGCGCATGAATTTAAGCAGCTCGCCGTACGCGGGCTGCACGATGTCGCGGATGACCTGGACCGCTTGCTCGCGCAGTGCCGCACGATCCGCTTCGGGCACACCCACCATCTCCTTGAAAGGCGTATAGAAGAGGCTCTGTTCCGGTGTCGCCTCTGTCACGGCGGTGATCGATGCATCACGCCCTTCCATGGTGATCTTCGGCGGAGTGAAACCGCGTCGCATGCCGGCGCGCATCTCGTCCATCTGCTCGCGGAAGTAGCGCGGGATGTCGCGCATCTGTGCAATCCAGTTGCGGTAATCTTTAGTGGTCCTGAACGTGCGGCGCGCCGTATAGCCGATGTCGGTCCAGAACGTGGAGTCCGAGTTGGCCGGCATCTCGTAGTCGCGAAACTGCTGGTCCGCGATCAGTGCCCGGATCTGGGGCACATAGATGTCGTAGTT
>CAZLYG010000703.1:0-2271 GCA_964563075.1 uncultured Steroidobacteraceae bacterium
AGGACCGCATCAAGCAGCAGGAGGGCGCCACGCAACGCGTGCAGGAAATGCTGAGCGCGCTCGAGGCACGTCTCGGCATTCCGGAGTCCGCCTACCCGGCCCTGGTGTTCTATCAACTGCGCCGCCTGTGGCAATCGGGGCGCGAGCTCATAGAGCAGTTCATTGATGACCTCTCGCGCCAGCAGGACGAACGCGAGCGGCGCCAACACGTGGCGGAGCACAACCGCCGGCAGTTTGCCCAGCGTCGGGCCTTGGATTCCCGGCTGAACGACGCCCGCGCGCGCGCCGAACAGGCTGCAAGCGCTCTCGCGGGCATGCGGGCAGAGCGGGCACGCCTGACCAGATTCTGGCACTACTTCAAGCGCCGCGCGCTGGATCAGCGAATTACCACCGCGAGCGCCGCGTGCGCAGGTGCGGATGACGATCTCGCCGCCGCACGCGCCGCCGTCGAAGCGCTCGAGCGGGAGACCGTCCCCGAGTTTCCGGGCCTGTCACTGGAAGCGCGCCGCGCGATCAACCTGGCGGCGATCGCTCTTGCTGAAGTGCTGTGCATCCGGCTCGCCGGCACGCATCTCGTGCAACTCGCCAAAGAGGCGACGGCGCGGCGCGAGGTGTCCGACGAATACGGGACTCCACAGGAATGCGAAGCGCTGATGGCGGAGATCGAGAACGCCTACACACTGATCCAGTCGCGAACCAACATCGCCCAGGAGATCAAGGCACGCTCCGATCGCCTCAAGCAGGTGTCGCGCTATCGCAACGCGCCGGATACGACTCCGACCGCGGATTCGATCGCGCCCTCGGAAGGCGACGTGCTGGTGGGCAGTCCGGTCGGCGCCGACCGGGCACGAGTTCCCAACGTGCTGGGCGAGGACACCTGGGATCTGTACCGGATCCTGCTCCGTTAGATTCCTGCTCCGATGGCCTCGCCCTCAGCCGCGGCGCGCCGTCTTCTGCGCCGGCTGGCCACGCCCGCCCAGCACCATGTCGGCCATGATCTGCGTCGCCTGTTCGAGCACCACCTGATCCGGACCGTCGGCGTCCTTGGTGTCCTTGTCGAGCTTGTCCAGATCCTCGATGCTCTTCAGCGGCGGCAGGTTCTTGGCGGCGCGGCGGCTGTTCTCCAGGTCCAGGCGCTCCTTGTCCTCGCGGTTGCGCTCCGCCTGGCGCGTCTTCAGGTTCAGCGACACGGACTTCTGCTCACGTTCCTGGTCGACCTGGGCAATATCGGACACCAGCCAGCGGTAGTCCGGATCGCGCTGCGCGCGCGTATCTTCCTCCGAGGCGAGCGTCGAGATCGGAATCGGCAGCGCGGCGTTCGAGCTCACCTGGAAGGGAACACCTGCGATGCGATCCCAGGGCAGTGCCGCCTCGAGAGCGCTCTCACCCACTTCCTTCATGTCGATCAGCGAAGGCAGTGTGACGTCGGGCTCGACACCGTGATGCTGGGTGCTCTCGCCTGTCACGCGATAGAACTTGCCGATCGTGACGGTCAACTGCCCGCTCGTGGGGCGTTGTGACCAGCGGTCGAGCGGGACGAGGTTCTGCACCGTTCCTTTCCCAAAGGTGCGCTGTCCCAGGATCAGACCGCGGTGATAGTCCTGAATGGCGCCGGCGAAAATCTCCGACGCGGATGCGCTGAACCGATCGACCAGCACCGCCAGGGGGCCATCGTAAGCGGCCGCAGGCTCGGGGTCATCGAGCACTTCGAGGCGCCCGGTGGTGTCCTTCAACTGCACGACCGGACCGTGATCGATGAACAAGCCGGTCAGCGCAGTAGCCTCCGGCAGGTAACCGCCGCCGTCGCCACGCAGGTCGAGCACCAGCCCATCGATGTTCTCGGCCTTCAGCTCGTTGATCAGCTTCAGTACGTCGCGGGTGGTGCTGCGGTAGTTCTGGTCGCCGGCGCTCTGCGCGGCGATGTCCTGGTAGAAGCCCGGGACAGTGATAACACCGATCTTGAGCGTGCGGCCGTTGCGCGTGACGGTCTTCAATTCCTTGTGCGCGGCCTGGTTCTCCAGCGTCACCTTGTTGCGCACGAAGGGCAGCATCTTCTCCGCTGAGCCCGGGGCGGCCCCGGCCGGAAGTACCTGCAGTCGCACGGTGGTGCCCGCCTTGCCGCGGATCAGCTGCACGACGTCATCCAGTCGCCAGCCGATGACGTCGGTCACGGCGCCGTCCTTACCCTGCGCCACGCCCGTGATGCGATCGTTGGGATTCAACGTGCCGGCGACCGCGGCAGGGCCGCCTTCGATGACCTTCTGGATGGTG